>JBCCMR010000175.1:0-7164 GCA_039026255.1 Pseudomonadota bacterium | reverse complement strand
TGTTCGAACCCGTGAACCGGGGTAAAGACCAGTTCGATGGCCCATTTTGTGGCGAAGCCTTCCGCCTCAAGCGGGTTAGCAAGGCCAAGCCCGCAGACCGTCAGATCCGGGCGCGCCTGGCGCATCCGGTCCAGCTGACGTTCCACGTCCTGCCCTTCCGAGAGCGTGTCCGTCGTCAGCAGCTCCATCTCGGCGGCCATGACCCGGCGGTTCAGGTAAGGGGTGCCGACCTCTACGGCGCGCATGCCGCATTCGCGGGTCAAAAAACGCGCCATAGGAAGTTCAAGCTGACTGTCGGGAAAAAAGAACACCGACC
Organism: Pseudomonadota bacterium; assembly: GCA_039026255.1. Lineage (GTDB taxonomy): Bacteria > Pseudomonadota > Alphaproteobacteria > Rhodobacterales > Rhodobacteraceae > Amylibacter. Next base: position 6,848 of record JBCCMR010000175.1, on the reverse strand, counting down.
TGTCACGCAGCCGTTCCGCCACCCGCGACACCGCCGCCTGGGCCCGGGCCCGGGGGGCCGAGACGGCCTTTTCTACCGCCATAGGGTCGATAGCGAAGGTATCGGCGATAGCGCGCAGCCAAAGTTCTGTGCCCTCAACGCCCAGTGGGAACGGAGCAGGGATCAACTCAGCCCCCGCGCGGTCCAGCGCCTGGGCCGTGTCGCCCAGAAACGGCTGGGCCAGAATGTAGCGGGTGTTGGGCCCGATCTGCGGCTCAGTCTCCTGGCGCCGGGCCGGTAGCGTGGCCACGTCTTTGATGCCCATGGCCCGGATAAGCCCTATCAGCTGGTCTTCAACCACGTCAGGCAAGGCGCCCACTACCACCAAATTTTCGGGCGCGTCAGGCGCCCGGGGCTGGAGCACCGGCACCATAGACGCAAGACAGGCGTCTTCGCCCTGGGTAAAAGTTGTCTCGATACCCGAGCCGCTGAAGTTGAGCACCCGCACATGGGGCGCATGCACCTGGCTCAGCCGTTCGGCCGCGCGACTCAGGTCAAGTTTGATCACCTCTGACGGGCAGGACCCCACCAGGAAGAGCTGGCGGATATCTGGGCGCCGCTCCAAAAGCCGCTCGACCTCTCGGTCGAGCTCTTCGTGGGCATCCGCCAGACCGGCCAGGTCGGTCTCTTCGAGGATGGCCGTGCCGAATCGCGGCTCCGCAAAGATCATTACCCCAGCGGCCGATTGCAGAAGGTGCGCGCAAGTCCGGCTGCCTACCACCAGAAAAAATGCGTCTTGCATTTTGCGGTGCAGCCAGATGATCCCGGTGAGCCCGCAAAAGACCTCGTGCTGGCCCCGTTCTTTAAGGACAGGGGCTGCAGAACAGCCTGGACCGACCGGGGGTGGCGACTGGTCGTTCATGCGGGGACCCCGGCGGTTTGAAGCCGCGCCGCGCGCAGTTTCAAAAGGAATTGCCCGGCGTTGACCACGTAGGCCCCGTAAGCTGCCAGCGCGATCCACATCTGGCCTTCGGGCGCCACAGACCCAGACCAAAGCGCCCAAAGATAGGCCGTATGCAAGCCTATGACTAAGAACGAAAAAACATCTTCCCAAAAGAACGCCGGCGCGAACAGCCACTGGCCGAAAACGACTTTTTCCCAGATCGCCCCGGTGACCATGATGAGATAGAGAAACCCGGTTTTGAGCACCACCGACGCCGTGGCAACGCCGTAACCTTCGCCGCCCCAAAGGTAGCGTAGCACCAGCACCAACGACACCAGGAACACCGCAAACTGCGCCGGGGCCAGAACGCCCTGAACGAAGGTCCAGACGCTGGCGTCACGGCGTGCGCGTTCCTCCGCGGTGTATAGTCCCCGTGGCACCGACCCTGGCACAGGGTTCTGATGCGGTTGGTTTCGGGCGGATTGGCCCATGGCTCTCCCCAATTGTCTTTGCGGGCACTGACATATTAGGAGTTGGGCAGCCGAAGTGTCAATTCTGACTTACACGTTTGTGTAAATGCCCCCTGTCGTTTACCGTGTTAAAGAAGCCGATTCCTTGACATTCAAGCGATGTTGACGCTAACATGCCTACTAAGGTCGACAGATCCGAAGAAATTGCGCTGCGATCTCGCCCTCACCCTGAAGGAGGGATTGTGGAATCCTCACGTACGTCAGTGGCAGTCCAAAACGCCCGCGGCCTAACCGGCCCGGAAGGCGCACTGGCTCTTTTTGCGTTAGCGGAAGCCCAAGCGCAGTTTGCCGCAGACATGTCGCTCGATCGGTTTGTGGCGCGGGTTGCGGAACTGGCGGTTGATATCGACCCGTCCGGCCTGAACGACTATCTGGATTTTCTCCTGCGCAAAGACGTGGACCGCAACCTAATCATCGACGGCCTTTTGCCCGCAGTAGCACGGCATTTGGGGTCCCAGTGGTTTCAGAATCGCATGCCCTGGTCGGACGTCTCGATCGGCACTGGGCGACTGGAACAGGCCGCCATCGGATTGGCCGGGTATGTGCCCGTGGCGACCCCACTTGCGCAGCTCTTGATTGTTGTCCCACGGGAGGAAGATCACAGTTTCGGCGCAACTATTCTTGCAGACCAATTGCGCCGTCGATCCATCGCGGTCACCGTGGCGGCGGACCTGGGCTCTGGGCAGCTCGGGCCGGTCATGACCGCCCAAGCCCCCGACCTGGTGGCCGTTTCTGCGTCGTCAAAATCGACACTGCGGGTCTTGCCAGACTACCTGTCCGCCCTGCGCGGGACCGACGATTTCACTGGTCCAATCTTTATAGGCGGCGGGGTTACAGCGCTCGATACACCTTTGCCTAGGTTCGGCTTTGACGCTGAAATCACCAGCCTGGCAGAGATGGCCGATGCCTCGATCCGCGCGGGTCTGGCGCGAAAGGCCCCGAGATAATGAGCAGATCAAGCGACCCCAAAAGAGTACGCAAGAGGTATTAACCAGTGGCACCAGACGGTTTCGACGGCCAAGACCCGCTCAGAATGGGCAAACTGCCCTATGACTGGGTTCTATCGGCGTTTTCTTCGGCCGCCGACATTGTGGTGCACATGAACCGCGCCGGCATCGTTAACGCGGTATCGCTAGGTGAAAATTCACGCCGCGCAGCCAGCTTCCACCAGTGGGAATTCAACGATTTCCGGGGCACCCTGGCCGACGACAGCATTGGCAAGTTCGAAACTGAACTGGCGCGGGTGGCAACCAGCTCTGCTGGGCAGGACCCATCGCCCGCGGTAGAGCTAAACCATCCCCTGGAGGCGGGCCAGCAAGTGCCCGTCAGCTACACGTTCCACCTGCTTCCCGGGTCTGAGACGATCATGCTGATCGGCCATGACCTTTCAGCCATAGCCGACGTGCAGCAGAAATTTGTGCGAACCCAGCGCAGTTGGGAAGCGGAAAGCGCTAAAACCCGCGCGGCCCTGCAAAAACTGCGCATTCTTATGGACCGCACAAACGAAGCGCAGGTTTTTATCGCGCGTGACACAGGCGAGGTGCTTGAAGCGTCGAACCCGGCAGCGCTCCTTTTTGGCCAAACCACCCGGGATATGCGCGGAATGTCTTTGGCCGGGCTGCTGGGTGAGCGCAAGACCAGTGACCTGATTGATACGCTCCTTGCGCGCCCACGTGACGTGGACTGCGGCGCGCGCGGCAGCTTCGTGATGACGACGGAGTCGTTCCGCGGCATGGGCAACCCCATCGTGCTATGCGAATTGACCCCGAAAGGCGACGCGACACTGCCCCTGGCGGACACGGGCGCCGCCAATATGCGCGCGCTGGTGGCCGCCACGGGCGACGCGATCTTTGTCACCGACACCCAAGGCACCATCGTGCAAGCCAACGAGGGTATGCTGAATTACACCCAGGCGCCGGCTGAAAACGCCGTGGTTGGAGCGCCTGCCGCGAAATTTCTGGGGCGCGGCGCCGTGGATTGGCGCATCATTGCTGACACCCTAGCCGAAAGCCCGCGCCTGAAATCCCACACCACCGAGATTATGGGCGCATTCGACAGCCAGGTGCCTGTCACCCTGTCGGCAACCCGTTTCACCCGAGATGGATCGACCTGGTACGGCTTTATCGTGCGCGAACTGGACCTGACGGCCACCGATGACCCACCCATCGATCCGGTCAATATGCCAGAGCGATTCAAAGACTTAGTGGGCCAAACCTCTCTAAAAGACATCGTCAGCCGCACTACCGATGTGATCGAAAAGATCTGCATTGAGGCCGCGTTGGAACTGACCGGCAACAACCGCCTGGCAGCGGCCGAAATGCTGAGCCTTTCGCGGCAGAGTCTTTACGTCAAACTGCGCAAATACGATCTGCTGAACGCTCAACCTGGCACCAACAACGACTAGCGCCAGAAGCGCGCTCTGCCGGGTTGCGTCACGCCCTGGCGCCTGTCGACTAGCCAAGCCCCGGGCTGCTCGGTTTTAAGCGCCTACAGCGCCAGATGCACTCGGATGATTGTAAATCCAGGCTGACAGTTTCCCTTGAATTAGCCGCGCCTGTGGTGTTGAATTGACACTGTCATGACCGTGCAATCCACCGACTCTCCGGGCGCGCCGGGACCGGGCCTGCGCCCAAGCCCGGGCGCGCTCCTGGAACTGATCAAGCCAATCACCTGGTTTCCGCCGATGTGGGCCTATCTCTGCGGGGTGGTGTCTTCGGGCGGGGTTATCCTGGATCGTCCTCACCTGGCGATTTTGGGCATCATTCTAGCCGGTCCGCTGGTCTGCGGCATGAGCCAGGCGGCCAACGACTGGTGCGATCGCTATGTAGACGCCATCAACGAACCCGGGCGCCCGATCCCATCCGGGCGCATTCCCGGCCGCTGGGGCCTTTGGGTTGCCCTAGCCATGTCGGCGCTATCGCTGGCGGTTGGCTGGCTTCTAGGACCTTGGGGATTTGCCGCCACCTGCATTGGCGTAGCCTGCGCCTGGGCCTACAGCGCTGAGCCTGCCCGCCTGAAACGGTCGGGCATCTGGGGTCCGGGGGTGGTCGGGCTCTGCTACGAGGGGCTTCCATGGGTGACCGGGGCAGCGGTTTTTTCGGCGGCCATGCCCGACCCGCGCATACTTCTGGTGGCTTTGCTCTACGCCCTCGGAGCCCACGGGATCATGACCCTTAACGACTTCAAAGCCCTACGCGGGGACCAGGAAACCGGGGTGCGCAGTCTGCCGGTGACCCTTGGCCCGGCCCAGGCAGCGCGGGTGGCCTGCTGGGTGATGGTGCTGCCGCAACTGGGTGTGGTGGTGCTCTTGGTGACGTGGGGCGCGGCCCTGCAGGGGGCGGTGATCCTAGGACTGATCGCGGTCCAAGGCTGGGCCATGGGAACGCTCTTGCGCGACCCCGAAGGCAAGGCACCTTGGTATAACGGCCCAGGCGTAGGCGCTTATGTGCTGGGCATGATGGTGGCAGCCATCGGCCTGCGGGGGCTTTTATAATGCTGGGGTGGGGCGGCACAGCACGGCTTTGCCTCGTTAATATGGCTATCGGCGGGTTGGCGGCGCTGCCTGTCAATCTTTTCAACCGCTTGATGACGGTCGAGCTGGCCCTGCCTGCCCTTTTGCCCGGGCTTTTGGTGGCGCTTCACTACGGGGTTCAACTGACCCGACCCTACTGGGGCCACCGGTCAGATACCCAAGGCGGGCGGACACCTTTTATCCTGGGAGGCATGGCCTGCATAGGCGCCGGGCTTGTAGCCACCGCCTACGCTATCGCCTACCTAAGCGGACCGGTGGCCATCGCCGTCTGGGTGCTGGCTTACGGGGCCATCGGCTTGGGCATTGGCGCGGCGGGCACATCGTTCCTGGCGCTTTTGGCCACCGCTGTCCCTGACGCGCGCAAACCCGCCGCGGCAACGCTCGCCTGGCTAACGCTGATCTTCGGGGCAATCGTCAGTTCCATCGGCACCGGCATCGCGCTTGAGCCCTATAGCGGCGCGCGGCTTTTGGCGGTGGTGCCCGTTGTGTCAGTCTTAGCGCTGGCGCTGACCTGGGTGGCCACCTGGCGGGTCGAAGCGCGCCTCGGCCCCGTACCGGCCGCCCCCGAACCATACCTGGGCCCGGCGCTGCGTGAAACCTGGGCCGATCCGGCCGCGCGCGCCTTCACGGGCTTTGTCTTTCTGTCGATCTGCGCCTTTTACCTTTCGGAACTGGTACTCGAACCTTTTGCGGGCCATGTGCACGGCCTACCGCCCGAGGCATCGACCAAGCTTTCCGGCGCTAAGGATGGCGCCGCGCTCGTGGGCATGCTGGGCGCCGGCGCCCTGGGCAGCCTGAGGCTGGGGTCGCTGCGCTTTTGGGCCATTGTCGGCTGCGTAATTTCGGCCGTGGGGCTTGTGGCCTTGGGCTCGGGCCTGCCGGTCTGGCCTGCCACGGCGGTCCTGGGCCTAGGCAACGGGCTTTTTGTGGTGGGCGCCGTCGGATCGATGATGCGCCTCGCCGCGGCGCGCCAGGGCCAGGCGGGCACCCGTATGGGTGTCTTTGGCGCGGCCCAAGCGGTGGCTGCGGGCCTTGCCGGGCTTGTGGCCACGGGCATGCTCGACGCGCTGCGCCTGATCCTGCCAACCCAAAGCGCCTACGCCACCGTCTTTGGCCTTGAAGCAGTGCTCTTCATCGCTGCGGCGGCCCTGGCTGCGCGTATTCTCCACCACTCCCCTCCCTCACTGCAAAGGGCTACCCCATGACCTATGATGTTGTCGTTGTCGGCGCAGGACCCTCCGGTGCCACCGCAGCCCGCGACCTTGCCCACCAGGGCCACCGCGTCGCCTTCATAGACAAGGAAGGGCGCATCAAACCTTGCGGCGGCGCAATCCCGCCACGGCTGATCGCTGACTTCGACGTCCCCGACGACCTGATCGTGGCCAAGATTCGCACCGCGCGAATGATCTCACCCACCGCGCGGCAGGTGGATATTCCCATCGAGAACGGTTTCGTGGGCATGGTCGACCGGGAAGACTTCGACGACTTCTTGCGCCGCCGCGCCGCCGAAGCCGGGGCGGAGAGGTTTGTCGGCCATTTCAGCGAAATCGACCGATCCGGCGATCTGCCTGCTGTGGTCTTTAAGGACAAGGCCAGCCAGGAAGAACGGCGCCTAACAACCCGGCTAATTATAGGCGCGGATGGCGCGCGCAGCCGCGTGGCCCGGTCTGAATTGCCCGGCGGCGCCACGATCCCGTTCGTCATCGCCTACCACGAGGTGATTGAGGCGCCAGAGGCCCACGGGTCCTACGATCCCGACCGCTGCGACGTGATTTATGACGGAAAAATCAGCCCGGATTTCTACGGCTGGGTCTTCCCCCACGGAAAAAAGGCCAGCGTGGGCATGGGCACCGGGCTGGACGGG
>JBCCMR010000174.1:0-7178 GCA_039026255.1 Pseudomonadota bacterium | reverse complement strand
CTGACGTCGACCACTGTGCGCAGCAGGGGATCCTGAAACTGGAAAGCATGGGGCTGATCGCCGCTTGATGGTTCGCGGAGAGTTTCGGCATTAGCACCTAACTGTTTCCAACGGACGCGGGGCTTCGGCCCCGCTTTCGCCATATTTTGGCTGCAGTCACGCCATGTTAACGAGTTGCGGAGAGTGTTATGCCGCTTGATTTAATGCCCAGCGGCCAAGTGGCCGTACCGGGCCACGCTGCTGAGGCAGCGCCCCCTTACCCCAAAGATGCCCTGGCGCGTAAAAAGACGGGCGGCCTGAGGGCTGCGGTGACTGGACTTTGGCAGTCGATTCGTCGCCCGGCAGCCCTCGCGGGCGCGCTCCCCGAAAGCGCCCGACCTGAGCCCGGGGCGCAGCAGTTCCATGTGGAAAGCATGAAGGCCAAGGTCGATCCGCGCTAAAGCGCCAGTTGCCCACGCATCAATACGCGCCCATGCCCGCCAACGCGCACGGCTGTGATGCCTGTTGGCGGGCCTTGCACAGCCACGCTGGCGGTCCCAGGACGGCCCAGCCAGTGGCCCTGTTCGGCTGTGAAATCCGGGCGGCCAATCAGCCCATGGTGCCAAAGATAGGCGCCCATGCACCCTGTGGCAGAGCCGGTGAACGGGTCTTCTGGCAGGCTGGGCGGGGCCAAAAGCAGCCTGGAAAAGACGTCGCCCGCAGCTGTTTCGCCGCCAAGTGTCACCAAAAAAGGCTCCATCAGGTCGGCTCGGGTCACGCCGATCCGGTCACGCCACGACACTAGCTTAGGCACATCCATCGTAGCCCGACGCAACGCATCTTTGTCGGTCAAAAGCGTGATGCAAAACGGCGTGCCAGTACTGACCACCTGGGGCGGGGCGGCAATATGCTCGGCGCTCAGGCCGTAGATATTGGCGATCTCGGCAGCGTCGAAGGTCGGCCCAAACTCCGGCGCAGCTTGCGTCATGGTGATGCGTAACCCCTGGGCAGTTTCTTCTACCTCTATCGGGATCACCCCCGCGCCCACCTCAAGCGTGAAATTCGCCCGCGCGTCCGAAAGCGTCACAAGCCCGCGATCCAAAAGCGAACATGCCGTGGCGATGGTTGGATGTCCGGCAAAGGGGATCTCTTTGTCGGCAAGGTAATAGCGCACGCCAAAGTCCGCACGCGCCGACGCAACCATGTAAGCGCATTCAGCGAGCGACGTCTCTTGCACGAGGCGCATCCGGTTCGGCTCTGATATGGCGTCGGCGCTATGGACCACAACGCAGCCGTTGCCGCCGAAAGCTTCGGTGGTGAATGCGTCTACCCAGTCGAAATCAAACTTTGCCATGGCGAACCCTCCGGGTTTCAGAAGCCCGTTCTAGCGCACCGCACGCAAGCCCGCGGCGCCATGATTTTTCGTGATCTTTCAGATCAGTGCACGTGAACCGGTGTCATGTCATTGTCGCGCGCTACTGCAAACGCAATTTTGCGGTCATGGGCCAACGCCAGGGGGCGGCCATTTTTGTCGTGAATGGCGTAGATCGCTTGGGCGCTGTCAACCTTGGTGCGGACCTCTTCGGGCAGGTCTTCGTGGCGCACGGCGCGCACGTATACAGTTCGGTCGTCGATGCCGAAGGGGAGTGTAATTTTGTTGTCCATGGGTGAGGTCACTTCCCTATTTCGATGGTTTGCACGATGGCGTCCGGGGTTACCCGGCGCAGGTCCACGTGAAGAAGCCCGTTTTCCATGGTGGCGCCTGCCACCTCAACCCCGTCTGCCAGAACAAAGGACCGCTGAAACTGACGCGCGGCGATGCCTCGGTGCAAAAAAATGCGCCCTTCGCTGTCGTCCGTCTGACGCCCGCGGATCACCAGTTGCGCGTTCTCAACAGTGATCGATAGGTCTTCTTCGCGGAAACCCGCCACGGCCAGCGTAATGCGGTAGGCGCCTTCAGCGCTCTGTTCGATATTATACGTGGGGTAGCCTTCGTTGCCGGATTTGACAGTCCGCTCAACCAGTCGGTCCAGCTGTTCGAACCCTAAAAGAAACGGATGAGAGGCAAATGATATCTTGGTCATGGTGATCAAGCCCTTGTTCAAGCGACTTATTTTAGACGGCCCCGCATGCGCGGCGGCCTCTCATGAATATGGGATGGGGGTCTTGGAAACTCAAGTTTTTTGTCGCAGCGGCGGTGGTTTCGCGCTATGGGGCTGGCTCACGCTACGGGAACGCCCATGACCCAAAGCCCGCAAATGCAGCGCAATGAAGTGCTTCTCTTGAAGCTCGCGCTTCTGCGCGAGCAGCACCGGGACTTAGACGAGGCGATCCATGCGCTTCACGACCGGGGGACGGCTGATATGCTGACAATGCAACGACTTAAACGCCAGAAACTTGCCCTCAAAGACCAGATTGCGCGGCTAGAGGACGAAATCACGCCGGACATTATCGCATGACCGGGACCGGGCCTGTGCAGGTTGGAATTGTCATGGGCAGCCAGTCCGATTGGCCCACCATGAAGGCTGCGGCTGAGGTGCTGGATGATCTTGCTGTGGCCTATGAAACCCGCATCGTCAGCGCCCACCGGACCCCCGACCGCCTGTGGGACTACGGCGCTGGGGCCGTTGGACGGGGGCTTTCGGTGATTATCGCAGGCGCAGGCGGGGCGGCCCATCTGCCCGGAATGTTAGCATCGAAGACCCGGTTGCCAGTGATCGGCATTCCTGTGCAAAGCAAGGCCCTGTCTGGGGTCGATAGCCTTTATTCCATTGTGCAGATGCCCCGGGGCTTTCCGGTGGCGACCATGGCCATCGGCGCCGCGGGCGCCGCAAATGGGGCGCTGATGGCGGCGGCGATACTGGCGTTGTCCGATGTCGCATTGGCGCAGCGCCTAGAGGCTTGGCGCAGGGCCGTTTCCGATGCTGTGGCGGAGGTGCCGCAAGATGACTAAGCCGCTGGCCCCCGGGGCGGTCATCGGTATCCTGGGCGGCGGTCAGCTTGGTCGGATGCTGGCCGTGGCCGCATCGCGGATGGGGTTTAAAGTCTGCATCTACGAACCGGCAGGGGACTGCCCGGCGAGCCATGTATCAAATTACCATTTTCAGAAATCCTATGACGACGGCGCAGCCCTTGCCGCCTTCGCCCAAGCCGTCGATGTGGTGACATACGAGTTCGAAAACATTCCCACCGCAGCCCTCGATCAGATCGAAGCAATCACCCCGATCCGCCCCGGGCGCGAGGCGTTGCGTGTCAGTCAAGATCGGGTGACTGAAAAGACCTTTTTGGCGGGCCTTGGGCTTTCAACTGCGCCTTTTGCGGACGTGTCGGTCCCGGATGACTTGGCGCCAGCCCGGGAGCAGGTTTCAGGGGCAGGTATCCTCAAAACGCGTCGGCTTGGCTATGACGGAAAAGGTCAGGTTCGGGTGGCGCCGAACGACAACCTTGCTGTGGCTTGGGCGGCGCTTGACCGGGCCCCTGCGGTGCTTGAGGGTTTCGTGGACTTCCGCAGTGAAATATCAGTCATTGGCGCCCGCGCCCAAGACGGCCAGGTGGTGGCGTTTGACCCGGGCTGGAACGAACATCGCGACGGCATCTTGCACCGCACAATCGTGCCTGCGCCTATCCCGGCGGGCATGGCCACGGACGCGGTTTTGATCGCTGGACGGATCCTAAACGCGCTTGATTATGTGGGGGTGATGGGGGTCGAGCTTTTTGTGACAGACAACGGGCTTCTGGTGAATGAGATCGCACCGCGGGTACATAACTCTGGCCACTGGACCCAAAACGGCGCGGTGATCGACCAGTTTGAACAACACATCCGCGCCGTTGCCGGGTGGCCTCTGGGAGATGGCGCGCGCGTGGCAGATGTGGAGATGACAAACCTTATCGGCGATGCGGTGGGCGATGTGGCAGCGTTGACAGCGGACGCTTCGGTGGCGCTCCATCTCTATGGCAAAGGCGAAGCCCGCCCGGGCCGCAAGATGGGTCACGTGAACCGGGTTAGCACCCGCCGTTGACGGCGCGCCCACGGGACGCGAGGTCTTTTTGCGTTCTTTGCAGAGATGAAGTGCAGGACCGCTCCTAGCCCTTTTTCGGCGTAGTTTAGACCTGCGGTTAGGGCGCCCGGCGCACTGGCCCGGTAATCCCGTCGAATGCGCCCGGGGTAAGCGCCCGGCACAGCAACCGGTCAGGGTTTGTGGGTGGCGGAAAGGCGAGGTCTTCGCAGCGCATAAACCCAAACCGGTTATAGTAAGGGCCATCGCCAATGAGGATTACGCGGCTATAGCCTAGCCCTGCGGCCCGGGTCAGTGCCCCATTGATGAGGCGGCGGCCAAGGCCTTCGCCTTGGTGGGTTGGGTGGACTGCGATCGGACCCAAAAGAAGCCCCGGTGCCCGGGCGCTTCCCAGGGTCACCGGCCAGTGACGGATCGCCCCTGCGAGCGTATTATAGGTGTCATCGCGCGCCACGAGGCAAAGGTCGGCCACCGGCGCCACCCCGTCACGCAGTCGGTAGGATGAGAGCGCCTCGCGCCCAGGGGCAAAGGTCAGGTCAAAGAGCGACTCAACCTCGTGCCAGTCGGCCTCGGTTTCCACGGAAAGTCTAATCACCCGGACGGCGCCTTTTTTCTTTGCCGGGTCCGGGTCGGCGCCCCCGCCGCCGCGGTGCCCGCCTGCGATTGCGTCCGGGCTAGCATGGGTCTAGGGTCGCGACAAGTTAGCGAGCGGAGGGCCGCGCCGATGTTCTACCGACCCGGTATTGACGACCCGGGATTGCCCCACAACCCCTTCAAGGCTATTGTAGCGCCCCGGCCAATCGGGTGGATTTCCACCCAGGATGAGGAAGGTCACGCGAATCTCGCGCCCTATTCGTTTTTCAACGGGGTAGGTGATGCGCCGCCGATGGTGATGTATTCTACCACCGGCGGCAAGATCGGCCGGGACGAGGCGAAGGACAGTCTGACCAACATTCGGGCGACCGGGGAATTTTGCGTCAGCATTGTTTCGCGGGCTCTGAGGGACGCCATGAACGCAAGTTCTGGCCACTACGCCCCCGGTGAGGACGAGTTTGCGCTGGCCGGGCTTACAAAGGGTGCCGCCCAAGTGGTGGCGCCGCCTTTTGTGGCTGAGGCGCCGGTGGCAATGGAGTGCCGGTTTCACCAAGAGGTCGCGCTCCCTGGGGAGGCGTATGTGGTTTTTGGCGAAGTGGTCGGCATTCACATCCGGGAGGAGTACCTGCGCGAGGGCATCCTTGACGTCACACTTTATGAGCCGCTGGCGCGGCTAGGCTACCGCGACTACACCGCCGTAACGGAGCTTTTTTCGCTTAACCGACCGGGGCAAAGCTGATGGCTGATACGGTGATCGGTGTAATCGGGGGGAGCGGCGTCTACGAGATTGAGGGACTACGCGATGCAGTTTGGAAAGACGCCGAAAGCCCTTTCGGTGACCCTTCGGACGCGCTTTTGCACGGCGTGCTGGACGGGGTTTCGATGGTTTTTCTGCCCCGCCACGGACGCGGGCACCGGCTGTCGCCGTCTTCCATCAACTACCGGGCCAATATCGATGCGCTTAAGCGGGCGGGTGTGACAGACGTCATCAGCGTCAGCGCCTGTGGGTCGTTTCGCGACGAGATGGCGCCGGGGGATTTTGTGATCGTCGATCAGTTCATTGACCGCACCTTTGCCCGCGAGAAATCATTTTTTGGGCCGGGTTGTGTGGCCCATGTGTCAGTGGCCCATCCCACCTGCCCGCGCCTTGGAACCGCCTGTGCCACCGCGGCGCGCGACGCGGGCGCCAAAGTGCATGAGGGCGGCACCTATCTAGCGATGGAGGGGCCACAGTTTTCGACGCTGGCAGAGAGCCAACTCTACCGAGAGGTATGGGGTTGCGACGTAATCGGGATGACCAACATGCCTGAGGCCAAGCTCGCCCGGGAAGCGGAACTTTGTTATGCCAGTGTGGCTATGATCACCGATTATGACAGTTGGCACCCGGATCATGGAGAGGTGGATGTGACCCAAATCATCGCCACGCTAACCGGCAATGCGGCGCGGGCGAAGGGGCTTGTGGCGCGGTTGCCGGGGCTTTTGGGGGCTGAGCGGGATATCTGCCCCCACGGCTGTGACCGGGCGCTGGAATACGCCATTATCACCAGCCCCGACGCGCGCGATCCGGCGGTGGTAGCGCGACTTGATGCAGTGGCGGGGCGGGTGCTCGGCTGATGGCGCGGGTCGAAGACTACATCCGCACAATCCCGGATTTTCCCCACGATGGTATACTTTTCCGGGATGTGACGACGCTTTTTGCCGATCCTGCTGGTTTGGCCTTGGCGGTTGATCAGTTGGCGGGGGCCTTTGCGCAAACTCAGGCCGAGGTAGTCGCAGGGCTTGAGGCGCGGGGCTTTGTGATCGGCGGGGCTGTGGCCGCGCGGCTGGGGCTCGGGTTTGTGGCCCTGCGAAAGGCGGGTAAACTGCCCGGGCCGCGGATCGCGGAGGATTACGAGCTCGAATACGGGCGGGCCACGCTTGAGGTGCACGACGACGCAGTCGAACCTGGCGCGCGGGTGATCCTCATCGATGATCTGATCGCCACTGGCGGGACTGCGGTGGCTGGTATCCGTCTGATTGAGCGGCTGGGGGCATCGGTGGTTGCGGCCGGGTTTATCGTTGATTTGCCAGACCTTGGCGGGGCCGAGGTTGTGCGCCGTATGGGCGTGCCCCTTTCCGCGCTCGTCGAATTTGCCGGGGCCTAAGAGCGCCCTGGGGCCAAAGAAGTGTGGGCCTAGGGCATGGACATGGGCATGTCCGTTGGAAGTTTTTCTCTACTGGTCTGAGTAGGTCAGGATAAGGCACAACCCTAGCGGGTTGGAGACCGGCCAAATGCTTTGCTTGGCGGCTAAATCCCTCCGCAGAAAGCCCGAATGGTTGGGATACCCGTGAACGCTGATTTTTGGTTCATCCTGTGGGGGCGGATGGACGGTGGCATCACCTTTGTCGGATGCGCTTTGAGCGCGGTTTCAGAGATTGATTGAGGAAGGGTTAAGCGGGCGCGCGGCGGCGTTGCGCTTGAAGCTTTCGCCGGCGACTGGGGCGCGATGGGGGCTTGCGATCCGCCGGACAGGTCAGGCCCGCGCTGCCCCTCAAGGCCGGCCCAAAGGCAAGGGCAAGCTTGACCCGCATCGCGCCTATTTCGCCGAG
>JBCCMR010000173.1:0-7196 GCA_039026255.1 Pseudomonadota bacterium | reverse complement strand
GGGGGGGGGCCGGGGGTGGTGGGGGGGGGGGGGGGTGGGGAAGGCGTAGTTGGGGAAGGCGTAGTTGGGGTCGGAGTGGCTGGGGCTGAAGCCGCCGGGATCGAAGTGCCTGGGACCGGCGTGGCTGAGACGGGAGTAGCTGCGGCTTGAGGGGCTGGGGCCGGCGTGTCTGGGGTCGGCGTGGCCGAGGCTAGAGTGGCTGAAGGCGCAGTCGCCTGGGCTGCAGCGGTGGCGGATCCTGGCGTGGGTGGGGCCGCGCTGGCCATGTCGTGGGCGCCGCCGAGCATGAGGCCGATCCGCTCCAGCGTGAGCTCGCCGGTTGGGACCGGGTCGGAGAGGCGGCCGGCGGTGAGGGCGGCGAAGCGGTCGGTGACTTCAAGCAGTTCGTCGAGGTCTTGGCTGATCACGATCACCGCAGCGCCGCCGGCGGCAAGATCGAGGAGCGATTGGCGGATCGCGGCTGCTGCGGCGGCGTCGACGCCCCAGGTGGGTTGGTTGACGATCAGGCAGGTCGGGCGTTGCAGCACCTCACGCCCGATGACGAACTTTTGCAAGTTGCCGCCGGAGAGGGCGCGGGCGGCGGTGCCGGGCCCCGGCGTGCGCACGTCGAAGGCGGCGATCACACGCTCGGCATAGGCGCGGGCGGCGCCCCAGGCGACGAAGCCGTTCTGGATCAACCCCTCCCGCGTGGCGGCGGTGAGGACGGCGTTTTCGGTGAGGCTCATATCGGGAGCGGCGGCATGGCCCAGACGCTCCTCGGGCGCGGCGAGCAGGCCCCTTTGGCGACGTTCGGTGGGGCCGAGGGCGCCGATTTCGGCGCCGTCGAGGCGGACGGAAGCAGGCGTGGTCGGCCGCTCGCCGGAGAGGACGGCCAGGAGATCCTCCTGCCCGTTGCCGGCGACGCCGCCGATGCCGAGGATCTCACCGCCGCGCAGCGTCAGTGAGATGTCTGAGAGGGCGGTGCCGAAGGCGCTGGCGGGCGGGGCCGAAAGCCCTGTGACCTCGAGCACCACCGGGCCCGGCGCCGCGGGCGCGCGGTTGGGGCGCGCGAGTGCGGTGCCGACCATGCGCTCGGCCAGCTCGGCGGCCGAGGTCTGGCGCGGGTCGCAGCGTGCGACGACGCGGCCGCGGCGGAGGATCGTGGCGGCATCGCAGAGGGTCCGGATCTCCTCCAACTTATGGGAGATGTAGAGGATTGCGGTGCCCTCGGCCGCGAGTTTGCGCAGGGTTTGAAAGAGCAGGGCGACTTCCTGGGGCGTGAGGACGGAGGTGGGCTCGTCCATGATCAGGAGCTTGGGGCTTTGCAGGAGGCAGCGCACGATCTCGACCCGCTGGCGTTCGCCTGCGGAAAGATCGCCGACGGTCCGCCCGGGATCAAGCGCAAGCCCATAGTCCCGCGACACCTGGCGGATCCGTTCGGAAAGACCCGCCGGTGTGGAGTCCATCCCTAGGGCAATATTTTCCGCCACGGTAAGCGCCTCAAAAAGCGAAAAATGCTGGAACACCATGCCGACGCCCGCAGAGCGGGCATCCCGCGGGTCGCTCGGAGCAAAGGGCGTGCCATTCATATTCATGGCGCCGCTATCGGGGCGCACCAGCCCGTATATCATCTTGACGAGCGTCGATTTCCCCGCGCCATTTTCGCCCAAAAGAGCGTGCACCTCGCCCGCCGTTATGTCGAAACTAACGGCATCGTTGGCCACGACACCCGGATAGGCCTTGGTCAGGCGATGTATGTCCAGCAGCGGTGTCACAGCGCCCCCAAATGGCCCTGGACTGCAAATTGCACAAGTGATGTAGGCAGGCCAAGGGCCGAACCCGTTCTGATTTTGCCTAAACTTTTAGCATACTCCGGCGCAGTGGCGCGAGGGTTTGCGCAGCTTGCCTCCTGCGCTGGCGCTTTGGGGTCTCGACAGCGGTGCCGGCAACAGGTTGCCACACCGTTTTGCAGGCGATTGCAGTGCCCTTGTTGGTGCTTTAGAATCCTGCCAATGAAACGTCTATTTGCGGCCCTTTTTTGTTTGCTTTTGCTGCCTGAGCCCGGCGCGCGCGCGCACCCGCACGTCTTTATTGATGCGGGTCTGACGCTGCTTTTTGATCGCCAAGGTCGGCTTGCGGCGGTGCAGGTTTTTTGGGCCTATGACGAATACACATCGCTCCTCCAGCTTGAAGACATGGGACTCGACCGGGATGGGGACGGCGTTCTGACCCCAGACGAGCAGAGGGAACTCGCCGGTTACGATACCAATTGGGTTGATGGCTACGAGGGCGATATATACCTGACCCACGCCGGTGCACCCATCAGCCTTGCGGGCCCGATTGAGCCCGGGGCCCGCCTTGAAAACGGCCAGATTGTCACCTGGCACATCCGTCCGGTCATCAATCGGCTAACCCCCGAAGAGAACCATGTGGAGATCAAAGTCTACGATCCAAGCTTTTATGTAGCCTACACAGTCGACTTGGGTGTTCGCACTTCCGGACGCGAAGGCTGCGATACGGCGAAGCTGCCAGCCGACCTGGGCAAAGCCTATGACCTGGTCGAAGAATTGCTTTACGGGCCCAGTGCCGCGTCCGATGCAGGCGAGGACAACTTTCCAATGGTTGGTGAACACTTCGCTGACACGATTACGCTCTCATGCGTCCCTGGCTCCTGATCCCGGTTCTTTTCACGCTGGCAGTGCTGGCGTGGCTTTGGCTTGGCGGCGGGTTTGACAGACTGATGATCTGGGCTGCCGAGGGTCAGCGCAGCTTTCAAAACAGTATGGCGCGCGCCTTACGGGCGCTCCGGTCAGGGGATCCTGGTGCGCTGACCGCTCTTTTAGCGGTGTGTTTTGCCTACGGGTTCTTTCATGCGGTGGGTCCTGGCCACGGCAAAGTTCTGATCGGCGGGTACGGTATGGGGCGACGTGTGGCGATGCTGCGCCTGTCGGTTCTCGCAGTTGTGTCGAGCCTAGCCCAAGGGGTCACTGCAATTGTGCTGGTGGTCGGAGGTATCGCGCTATTAGAGCTTGGACGCCGAGAGCTTGAAACCATTACCGAGGACTTTTTTGCCCCGGCCAGCTATGCGGCGATCGCAGCGGTTGGGCTTTGGCTTGTGTGGCGCGGCGCCAGGCGTCTTTGGCGCACGACAGGGCACCGGTCTTTGCCTTGGCGAGGCGACCGTGCGGTAGTGCACCCGGAGCATGCCCAAGGTTTAGCCCACGGGCACGGGCACGGTTTAGGGCACGGGCACAAACACGCCAAAAGCGATCACAGCGCCTGCGCCCACTGCGGACACGCCCACGGCCCTACCGCCGAAGAAGCCGCAGCCGTCCGGGGTTGGCGCGACGCGGTTATGCTTGTCGGCGCCATTGCCATGCGGCCCTGCACCGGCGCAGTTTTCCTTTTGATCCTGACCTGGCGCATGGATATTTTGGCGTCTGGCATCGCAGGCACCTTTGCCATGGCGCTCGGCACCGCGAGCGTGACCGTGGCCGTGGCGCTGGCTAGCGTGGGTCTGCGAGAGGGAGCCCTTGCGGGGATCGGCCAGGGCGCTGGCGCCCGATTGGCCGTGCCGGTGATGGAACTGTGCGCCGGCGGGGTTGTGGCGCTTGTCGCAGGGCAGCTTTTTATGCGCGCCCTGGCCTAACGGCGGTGAACCCGACATGCCCCTGATCCTTCAAGCTGACCCATCAATCCAACCTGCCACCCCAACCCGGTGGCCCTGACCAGTGCGCTCACCGCTACTTTGCGCCACCGTAGACCGACCGCCCCGAAAGGACCTCGATGCGCCCGCTTGACAACCTTTACCCCACAGCGGAGCTACAGCGGCTTGACGCAGCCCACCACATGCATCCGTTCACCCACAACAGCGACCTTGGCGCCAAGGGTGCGCGGGTCATCGTGCGGGCAAACGGCGCCTTTCTGACCGACAGCGAAGGGGTCGAGATACTCGACGCCATGGCCGGGCTTTGGTGCGTGAACGTTGGCTACGGGCGCCGGGAACTGGCCGAGGCCGCCGCGGCGCAGATGCAGGAACTGCCCTACTACAACACCTTCTTTCAGACCACGCACCCGCCGGTGATCGCCCTTGCCGCAAAACTAGCTGCCCTGGCGCCCGGGGACCTCAACCACGTCTTTTTTGCCTGCTCGGGGTCAGAGGCAAACGACACCAACATCCGCCTGGTGCGCCAGTACTGGGCCGAGATGGGCCGCCCCACAAAGCGCCATATCATCAGCCGCCGGAACGCCTATCACGGGTCGTCGATGGGATCGGCGTCGCTCGGCGGAATGGCTGGGATGCACGCCCAGGGCGGGATGCCCATCCCCGACATCAGCCACATTGATCAGCCCTACTGGTATGGGGAAGCCGCCGGGGAAGAGCCCGAGGCGTTCGCGCTTGCCCGGGCCCACCTGCTTGCGGCCGAAATCGACCGGATCGGCGCCGACAACGTGGCCGCCTTCATCGGCGAGCCTGTCCAGGGCGCCGGTGCCGTCATTATCCCCCACGATGCCTACTGGCCCGAGGTTGAACGTATCTGCCGCGAAAGGGATATCCTTCTGATCGCTGACGAGGTGATCTGCGGCTTCGGGCGCACCGGCAACTGGTTCGGGTCGCAAACCTTGGGCTTTACCCCCGATATCATGACGGTGGCCAAGGGACTTTCGTCCGGGTACCAGCCTATCGGCGGCTCCATCGTGTCAGACCGGGTAGCGTCAGTCATCGACCGACACGAATTCAACCACGGCTACACCTACAGCGGCCACCCAGTGGCCTGCGCAGTGGCACTAGAAAACCTTCGCATCATCGAAGAGGAAAACCTGGTCGGCCACGTGCGCGACAGCGCGGGCCCTTATCTCGCGCGGCGCTGGGCAGAACTTGGGGAGCACCCGCTGGTGGGTGAAGCGCGCAGCATCGGGCTCATGGGGGCGCTGGAGTTGACCGCCGATAAGGCCACACGGCGCCCGTTCCCGGACCCCGGTACGGTGGGTCTGCGCTGCCGCGAAGCTTGCTTTGGCGAACGGCTGGTCATGCGCCACGTGCGCGACACAATGATCATTTCGCCGCCGCTGATCGTGGGCGAGGCTGAAATCGACCTTCTTGTCACCCGGGCCCACGCCGCGCTCGACCGCACCTACGCCGGGCTCAAGGCCGACGGCTGGGTGCGGTGATACACCCGGCCACGGCGGTCGCGGCCGCGCCCTAGGCGACTAGCGCGCCGCCATGCGGATCGCCCCGTCCAGGCGGATTACTTCTCCGTTCAACATCGGGTTTTCTGCGATATGGCAGACCAGCGCGGCAAATTCGGCGGGGTCACCCAGCCGCGAAGGAAACGGCACCTGTTGTCCTAGGCTGTCCTGCACCTCTTGGGGGAGCCCCTCCAGAAGCGGCGTCTTGAAAAGCCCAGGCGCTACGGTGACCACACGCACGCCCTTAGGCGCCAGGTCGCGGGCCATGGGCAGCGTCATACCGACGATCCCGCCCTTCGAGGCCGCATAGGCCACCTGGCCCATCTGACCCTCGTAGGCGGCAACAGAGGCGGTATTGACGATAAGCCCGCGCTCCCCCTGGGCGCCGAACGGGTCCTCGCCCACCATCCCCGTGGCCGCCTGGGACGCGCAGTAGAACGACCCCAAAAGGTTCACGCCGATCACCTTGGCAAACAGCCCCGGGTCATGGGGCGCCCCCCGGGATGTGGTCTTGGCCGCCGGGCCGATGCCCGCGCAGTTCACCAGCACCCTTTCCTGCCCCTGTTTGGCGCGAGCCGCGGCAAAGGCTTCGGCCACGCTTTCGGGGTCAGCCACGTCAACCGCCTGCCAGGTAGCCCCCATGGTGGCCGCCTGATCCCGCACCCGGTCAGTGTCCAGATCAAAAAGACACACCGGCGCGCCCCGGTCGGCCAGCGCCCAGGCGACCGCGGCACCGAGCCCGCTTGCCCCCCCAGTGACAATGGCGGGTTGCGAAAAGAGGTCTGTCATGGCGGGTACCTTCAGGCTGGATCGTGAACTTGAGCGCCCGAGCAGTTTGTGCAACCCATGGCGCGAAACGCAAGCGCAAGGAGACACCTATGCCGGTTGCCCACGTCAACGACGCCGCCCTCCACTACCGCATCGACGGACCCAAAAACGGCGCGCCGGTGGTCTTTGCAAACTCGCTAGGCACCGATTTTCGCACCTGGGACCAGGTCGTGGCCGCGCTTCCCGAATACCGGGTGCTGCGCTACGATAAACGCGGCCACGGGCTGTCAAACGATCCGGACACCGGCTGGGACATGGGCCACCTGGTGGGCGATGCGGCCGCTTTGATGGACGCGCTGGGGTTCGCTAGCGCGGCCTTTGTGGGGCTTTCCGTGGGCGGGCTCATTGCCCAGGGCCTGGCCGCCGAACGGCCTGACCTGGTGAAGCTTTTGGTGCTTTGCGACACGGCCGCGCGGATCGGCAACGACGACATGTGGAACGCGCGCATCGAAGCGGTGACCACGGGCGGCATCAGTTCCATCGCCCCGGGCATTCTAGAGCGTTGGTTCGCCCCGGACTTCTTTAACAGCGCGGACTTTCCCATGTGGCGCACGATGCTCGTGCGCACCTCTAACCAGGGCTATGCCCGGGTCTCGGCGGCGATCCGCGACACTGATCTGATGGAAAGCACCAGCGCCCTTCGCCTGCCCACCCTTGCGGTCGTGGGTGACTGCGACGGCGCGACGCCCCCCGATCTGGTGCGCGAAACCGCCGCCCTGATACCAGGCGCCCGGTTCGAGATCATCCGCGGCGCCGGACACCTGCCTTGCGTGGAGAAGCCCAACGCCTTCGCGGCCCTTCTGCGCGACTTCCTGACGGGCCACGGGCATATCTGACAGCGTGGAAGCTTCCGCAGGGAAGCTTCTCCCCGCCGCCGCAGGCAAAATCCGCCGCCGCAGGCGAACCGCACCGTCCACCGGCGGGCATCCCGTCCGCGGGTCTTTCCCCTTGCGGTAGCCCGCCGGAGCGCGCACCAAGGCGCCTATGGAAGCACCGCGCGCCTCGCGCCCCTGGGTGGGCATCGGTTGGATGGCTCTCACCGGGCTCTTTTTCGTCTGCGTCACAGGCATCGTGCGCTACCTTGGCTCCGATATCCCCGCGGCCCAATCGGCGTTCATCCGCTACGCTATCGGGCTTGTGCTGATGGCGCCCTTCCTCGGCCCGCTCCTGCGGGCCGACATGTCCGGGCGCACCCTGGG
>JBCCMR010000172.1:0-7216 GCA_039026255.1 Pseudomonadota bacterium | reverse complement strand
CATTTTGACCGCGCTTCAGGCCGACTCCGACGCCGCCGCCGGCGACCGGGACGCGATGGCCCGCGTGGTCACCGGGTCCAGTCGCCACATTATTTCTACAACAGTCACCACCTTCGGGGGTTTCTTGCCGCTGATCCTAGACGGCGGCGCGTTCTGGCCGCCGTTTGCGGTGTCCATCGCGGGCGGGGTCCTCCTTTCGACAGTGGTGAGCTTTTACTTCACACCGCCGATGTTTGCTCTGGTCCGCAAACGCGTACGCGACCAGGTCCCCGCGGCACAGGAACTGTCCCACGCCGATCCCGGCATCGTCGCGTTGCACCATGCGGCGGAGTAGCGCCCTCGCGTCAGCGTCAGCCATAACGCTTCGGTGGCAACGCTAAAAATATAGACAGGGCGCTGGAATTGCCGCCCCGGAGTCGCATTCGCCATTTAACCCCCGCGCTTTCGCCGGGTTGCCAGGTCTCGCAAGGTGATACCCAGCCGCAGAGCCTCCGCCGCGTCTGCCACCCGCCGCTCTTGGGTTGGCGCAGTCTTGGCCCCGGCGACATGGTGGGCAAACATCCGCTTCTTACCGGAGCTCAGCGCGGCCCAAATCGTCCCTAGGTCGGCGTCATGCTGCAGTGCGGTGGCGAGCGCAGGCGGCACCTCAACGTAGTCCTGGTCATCGACACGAAAACGCATCGTCACCCGGTCGCCCAGTTCCACATCCGCCCCAGCGCGCACCTCGGGCGACACAATGAAGTAACGCCGTCCGTCCCCCACGGGCATCCAAGCCCCGCGCACGGGGATATCGGCCACTTCGCCTTCCACGCGGAGTCGCGGGTAGCGATCAAAGGGTAATTCATGCATCAGCGACCCGGGTAGAAAGAGCACATGGTAGGTGAGCACCCGCGCGACACCCACTCCGTGAAGCGCGATCTCCCCCAAAAAACTATACGGGAAATAATCCACGCGCGGGCCCTTAAACCAAACCGGCCCGATCTTCGAGTGCCGCGCGCACCGCGTCCGCACCGGAGCCGGATTTCAGGGTCGAAAACACCACCGGCAACCCCGGGCGCATGCGCGCGGCATCGCGGGCCATCACGTCGAGAGACACGCCCACATGGGGGGCCAGGTCGGTCTTGTTGATCACCAGAACGTCGCTTCGGGTGATAGCGGGGCCGCCCTTGCGGGGAATTTCTTCCCCAGCGGCCACGTCGATCACATAAACCGTGACGTCGGCCAATTCGGGGCTGAACGTGGCCGATAAGTTATCGCCGCCGGACTCGATCAGTACAATTTCCAGGTCCGGATGACGCGCGCAAAGCTCGTCCACAGCGTTGAGGTTGATCGAGGCATCCTCCCGGATCGCCGTGTGCGGACATCCGCCAGTTTCAACACCTAAAATTCTGTCCCCAGGCAAAACCTGCATCCGCATCAGCGCCTCCGCGTCCTCTTGGGTGTAGATGTCGTTTGTGATGACGGCGATCGAGAAACGGTCCTTCCAAAGGTCCGCAAGCCGTGCCGTGAGCGTCGTTTTACCAGCCCCTACAGGGCCGCCTATACCCACCCGCAAGGGGCCATTTAACTGGGTCATGACTGGAATAGCCTCGGTTCTTGAGTTTCGTGGCCCATGGCGGCCACGTCCCCCAGGAACGTGTTAGAGAAGACATCGTCTTCGGTGGCGCCGCGGGTGTCGTCTACGGTGGCCAGCACTGCGGGAGCTAGGGCATAGATCACCCGTTGACCATCGGTCTGGCCTAAAGGCATCAGGCGCATGGCTGCCGACACAAGGTTGGTAACAAACGCTTGCAAGTAGACCGCGGCGGCCAGGTCGGGGTCGATACCCAGAAGGTCCACGGCCCGACCCACCGCCACAGGTAGAAGAAGCGGTGGCAAGTCCAAATCCCACACTGCCGCAGCTGTCCGGGAAAATGCCGCCCCCTGCCGGTCCGCTTCGCGGAGCCGCTCCCACCCGGTCGCAAAGCTGCGGCACTGCGCGTTCACAGCCTCGGGGTCGGCCCCAGACGCTGCCAGTCGCAGCCAGATCACATCGGTCCGCCCTGTGCCCTGGATAAGCGCGTCGCGCAACCAGGCGCCCAAGCCCGTCGCATCAGCGATCCAACCCCGGGTGATTGCTGTCTCGACCCCGTGGGAATAGGCAAAGGCGCCGGTGGGGAAGGCCGGCGAAAGCCACTGGGTCAGCGTCAAAAGCCGGGTGTCAGGGACCATGACGCGCCTTTGCACCACGGTGGTTGTGGTGGCTATGACCGGTCTCGAGGTCATGGTCATGGCTGTGCCCCAAAGCACGCCCCTGCCCGTAGGCGCCGCCTTCGGGGGTAAATGGCGCGGTTATCGGGGTCACGATTGCGCCCAGTTGGGTCAACATCCGCCCCATGACCGGCTCATCCTGGACCAAAAGGCGCGTCGGCTCCACCTGACAGGGCGCGTGGCGATTGCCCACATGCCATGCGATGCGCGCCAGGTCCCCGGTCACGGTGAGCAACGCCTCGGGCGCCGCCTGCACTTCCACCAAGCGCCCATCGCTTAGCGCGAGCGCATCCCCGTGGGCCAGCGACACCGCCCTTTCAAAAGCCGCAACAAAAGACCACCCTGCCGCCACCGTCAGCTTACGCCGCCTGAAAAACCGCGCCTCATAGGTCAGCGCGCAGCTCTCTGCTGGCCCTGACCAGGTCCCCGCCCGGTGGAGCGTCGTCGCTGTGGGTAACGCGGACTGGGGGGCACTCACAGCTTTAAAGCCCCGTTAACCAGAATCGTCCGATGCTGCGTGCCATGACCCAAGCGCATCTGATCGCCGACGAACTGGGGGACCTCCGTACCCTGATCCGCACTCTCAAGGCGCGGGAGGCGGAATTGCGGCGGCGAGTGATCGACCGGCGCCCAAACGACGTCACCGCGGGGACAAAATGGACGCTTGAGGTGCGCCACGGCACCCGGAAATCCCTGAACCGCAAGGCTTTGCCCCAGAACATTCTGGATGACCCGAGGTACTGGACCGAAACCGCGACCGAAACGCTGATCTGTCGCTCTGTGGACGAGGCCCCCGCGGCCAAGCGCCGGCCTGCGCAGCCCGGCCGGTCGAGGGACTTGCCAGCCGCGGCCTACCCGACGCCGGTGGCACGGCCCGCTATCGCCGGATGCAACGAAACCGAAGCGGACTTCGACGTGATCGACCGCTGACCTCGCCGCAGCAACCACCGCTGAACCTACGGGGCTCAAAACAGGAAATACCGTTGCGCCATGGGCAGCTCTTCCGCGGGCTGGCAGGTCAAAAGCTCCCCGTCGGCACGCACCTCATAGGTTTCAGGGTGCACCTCCATCACCGGGGTGGCGTCGTTCAGCACAAGGTCTTTTTTGCCAATGCCTCGGGTGTTTTCCACCGCAAGCACCGCCTTAGCGAGCCCGAGCGCACCCGCCACGCCCCCGTCAAGCGCCGCTTGGGACACGAAGCTGACTGCTGACGCCTCGACCGCGCGGCCAAACGCCCCAAACATGGGCCGCGTGTAGACCGGCTGGGGCGTGGGGATAGACGCGTTCGGGTCACCCATCTGCGCGCAGGCGATGGACCCGCCAATGAGCACCATCTCGGGCTTCACCCCAAAAAACGCCGGTGACCAGAGACACAGGTCCGCGCGTTTGCCCTCTTCCACGGACCCAATATGGGCCGAAAGCCCGTGGGCGATGGCCGGGTTGATGGTGTACTTGGCGATGTAGCGTCGCACCCGAAGGTTGTCATTATCGCCGGTTTCCTCGGCCAGGCGCCCGCGCTGCTTTTTCATCTTATCGGCAGTCTGCCAGGTGCGAATGATCACCTCGCCCACGCGCCCCATGGCCTGACTGTCAGACGCGATGATCGAAAAAGCCCCCATGTCGTGGAGAATATCCTCGGCGGCGATGGTCTCGCGGCGGATACGGCTTTCGGCGAAAGCCACGTCCTCGGGGATTGACTTGTCGAGGTGGTGGCAGACCATCAGCATGTCGAGATGTTCGTCGACCGTATTCACCGTGAAGGGCCGCGTGGGGTTTGTGGACGACGGCAGCACATGCCCTTCGCCGCATATCTTGATGATGTCCGGCGCGTGCCCGCCGCCCGCGCCTTCGGTGTGGAAGGCGTGGATCGTGCGCCCTTTGATTGCCGCCACAGTATTTTCTACGAATCCAGATTCGTTGAGAGTGTCCGTGTGGATCATGACCTGCACATCCATGGCGTCCGTCACCGACAGGCAGCAGTCGATGGCGCCCGGGGTTGTGCCCCAGTCCTCGTGCAGCTTGAGCGCGCAAGCCCCGGCCTTCACCTGCTCTTCGAGCGCGCCGGGAAGCGACGCATTGCCTTTGCCCGCAAAGGCTAGGTTCATGGGAAAAGCGTCCGCCGCCTGGAGCATGCGGCCGATGTGCCATGGCCCGGGCGTGCAGGTGGTGGCAAGCGTGCCGTGGGCGGGCCCCGTGCCCCCGCCGAGCATGGTCGTCAGGCCCGAATGAAGCACATCTTCGATCTGCTGCGGGCAGATAAAGTGGATGTGGCTATCAAACCCCCCGGCGGTCAGGATGCGCCCCTCGCCGGCGATGGCCTCGGTCCCTGGGCCAACGATGATGTCGACGCCCGGCTGGGTGTCCGGATTGCCCGCCTTGCCGATCTTGGCGATTAAGCCGTCGCGTAGGCCTACGTCGGCTTTATAGATGCCCGTGGCGTCCACAATCAGCGCGTTGGTGATGACTGTATCCACGGCACCGCTCGCGCGGGTGACCTGCGACTGCCCCATGCCGTCGCGGATCACCTTGCCGCCGCCGAATTTGACCTCTTCCCCATACTGCGCGGCGTTCTGACCCGCCCCGCCGGACCGCGCGGCGCCGACCGCTTCGGCGGTCAGGTCGCGCTCCACTTCGATGATCAGGTCGGTATCCGCCAGCCGCACTCGGTCGCCGGTGGTGGGGCCAAACATGGCGGCATAGTCAGCGCGGGAGATTGTGGCAGGCATCTAGCGGACCTCCGAAAATTTCAGTTCAACTGCAATTGTTTGCGAACCACAGGCCTGTTGGCAGCGTTCTGCGCCTTGGGTTGCCAGTGATCTAGATCGTTCGGTCAACATGCGACTACCCATCCTCCAAGTCCCCCATCACCCGCTGATTGAACCCGAACACCCGCCGCGCCCCCGAAAGCGGGATCAAAGCCACCTCGCGGCGCTGTCCCGGCTCAAAGCGCACGGCGGTTCCGGCTGCGATATCAAGCCGTTTGCCCCGCGCCGCGTCCCGGTCAAAATCGAGCGCCGCGTTTGCCTCCGCGAAGTGGTAGTGGCTGCCCACCTGCACCGGGCGGTCGCCGGTGTTGGCGACCATCATCACGGTCACCTCCGCGCCAGGGTTGAGTTCGATGTCGCCGGGGGCGGGTAGGATTTCACCGGGGATCATGGGGGCTCCTTAGGCTGTAAGACGGGGGGGGTGGCGCAGCATCGGGGTCACGGGGGCGGCTCTGCCGGCACCAAGAACCCGATCAGGTCAAAGACGCGAAACTGCACGACCGCCACTCCAACCGTCAGGATCAGCACGCCGATCCAAACCGTGTTCGACACCAGCGTAATGCTTTTGGGGGCCCCGGTCTCCTTGAGCCAGCATTCCCAACCGCCGCGGGCAACCTCGACTTCCCGAAGGGCGATATAGGCCGCGATCTTGCGGATGCTGTAGGCGATGGACACCTGCCGCATGAAGGCAACCAGCGCGATCACCGGGGGCAGGATCAAGACACCCGCCGACTTGGTGCCGAGGATCCACGCATAGATCGCCACAATTGCCGCAAGTCCCAACTGGTCGACGCTGTAGCGCGCCGCTTGGTGGCCGATGATCTCAGCGCGCAGGCCCGCAAGTTCCACCAGGATGTAGCGGTCGCGGCGCGACATCGGCTCATCCTCGTGGAGCGCGTCAATTGGGGGATCGGGTGGCAGCGTCATAGGCGCGGGTGGCTTAACGGATAGGGTTGTGCACGGTCACCAGTTTTGTGCCGTCCGGGAAGGTAGCTTCGACTTGCACCTCGTGGATCATCTCGGGAATACCGTCCATACAGTCGTCACGGGTGATCACCTCGGCCCCCGCTTGCATCATATCGGCGACCGAACGGCCGTCCCGCGCGCCCTCCACCACCGCGTCGGTAATCAGCGCGATGGCTTCGGGGTAGTTCAGTTTCACCCCCCGCGCCAACCGTTTGCGCGCCACATCGGCAGCCATGGCCACCATCAGCTTATCTTTTTCGCGAGGGGTCAGTTGCATGGGTCAAAGGCTCCAGGATTTGGGCAGTGCCGCGCCCGTGAGAGTTTCAAGAACAGGCACAAGCGTACGGCGCAAAAGGTATCCGTCCCCGGCCAGAAGCCGCAATACCATAAAATCGCGCGCCAATAGGCTAGCGCTGCCTGTTGCGGGCAAAAGCTGTCGCACCAGGTCAAGAAGCGCCTCAGCCCGAGGACCAGCGCAGATCACAGTAGCCAGCGCAGCCATGCCTCCGGCCACCGAAGGCCGCGCCAGCGACGCGCCAAGGGCGTCGCCCAAGCGAATTCGGTCGCGGTAAATCGGCACGCCATCTCGCGCCACTGTTATCTGGTCGTCCAGTGTCCCATCGTGAAGCACCTCCCCCATGGCCGTGCGCCCAAACACCAGTGGTTCGACCAACACAGCCTCCGCCCCAGCGGCCAGGTCAACGGATAGGCTTCGGTGCAAGGCGGCACCGTCAAAAATAATCATTTCCTGGGGCAGCCAGTGGAGCCGGGCACCCGGGCCCGCGCTGATCGTAGTCTCCACCTGCGCTTGGCCAGCCGCGCTGCGATAAGCGCGCTCGGCCGCTTGGGTCGTTAGGATAAGGTGGCTTGCCGCTCCGGCATGGGACGCCAAACGATAGGTGTCGCCCCCGGTCAGCCCACCTGCGGTGTTAACCACAATCGCTTCTACAGGTCCGCGGCGGCTCGGAAAAAGAAGCTTCGTGGCCCCTGCACTGCGCAGCTTGTCAATGGCGGAAACGACACCTGACCGCTTCGTCGTCAGTTCTGCGCTACCCAGCGAGCGGGGCACCGCATGCTCCCTGCGCCGATCAAGTACCGCCTGGGTCATTTTACGCGCTGCCTTTGTCTTGCCGGTCCCGAACCCCGTGCTGACCATAAGGTGGTCTGCCGGGTCCACCGCCCAGCCGAACCTTGGCTTGGTTCAGGGAACTTATAGCCCAATGAATGCGCATTTT
>JBCCMR010000171.1:0-7235 GCA_039026255.1 Pseudomonadota bacterium | reverse complement strand
GGTGGTTTCGGTGATTTCTTCTTCTACCGCCTGGGTTGCGCTGTCAGTCACATTCTCCAACACTTCAGCGGCGCTATCCGTGGCGGCTTCTGTAGCCGCCTTCGCCGCCGTTTCGGGTACGGTTTCGCCCCCGCCCGTGACGGTGTCGGCTAGGTCGCCTGCGCCCTCGACCACTTCATTGACAGCTGCGGCGCCCTCTTCGACCACGTCATTAACCACGTCTTCAGCCCCTTGACGCGCGCTTTCAACGGCGGCTTCGGCGCTTTCGGTGACAGCGTCCACCGTTTCTTGCACGGTGGTTTTGGCGTTCTCTACGGCGTCTTCCGCGGCTTGTGTGGCCTCATCGACGGCGTTTTCAACTGTGTCTTCGACCATCTCCTCAACTGTATCAGCGAGCGTTTCCTCCACAGCGGTTTCCGATAGTTGTGTTTCGGACGTCTCATTTGCCAGATCGGGCACATCTTGAGAGCCGGTATAGATCGCATAGCCGCCAACACCCGCCGCCGCGGCCACGAGAAGCCCGATGATCCACCTCATCATGTGAATTTCCTTTCGACCAGGGGGGCGTGGTGCCGCCCGCCCCTAAGACGTGAGAAGCCCCGCACGCGGTTTCAACCGGGGGCGAGGCTATCCCACGAGATGTCGGCAAAGACTTGCCCAGCCCAGCGCCACCCGAGCGAGCAGTCCCCGCTAACGGCGCGCCGCGGCGAGAGCGGCTTCAGCACCTTCAAGTTCAGCGCTGGCGGCTTCGGCGGCCGCGGTCGCGGCGGCCAGGTCTGTGTCAGCTTCGCCCACGGCGGCTTCGGCATCGGCTTTTGCCGCTTCGGCGGCGGTCACCACGTCACTGGCGCTTGTGGCAGCGGCCTCTGCGGCGGCAAGCGCGGTCGCGGCCTCTTCCGCCCCGGCCTGAGCGGCCGCCAAAACTGCCTCGGCGTCAGCAACGGCAGCGGTTTGGCTTTCGGCGGCATCAGTGGCCGCGATCACGGCCGTTTGCGCGGCTTCCAGGTCTTCGGCCGCCAACGCCGCGGTTTCTGCGGCAGCGTCACGGGTTGCCACCGCGGCATCAAATGCCGCTTGCGCCCCATCTACCGGGCCCTGGGCTGCCTCTACAGCGGTTTGAGCTTGGGCCACAGAGGATTGCGCTTCGGCGAGTGCCGCAGCTTGCGTGTCTGCGCGGGCCTGGGCGGCTTGAGCAGACGCCTCCGCAGCGGCAACCGCATCACCGGCCCGGTCAGCGGCCGCCTGGCTTTCGGCAATGGCATTGATATCTGCCGTTGCCATGGTCAATGTCTGCGCCGGAGCCGCGGCGGGCGCCTCGACCGCGGCGCCTGCAAGCGCATCGGCCGCAGCAGCGCTTTCATCAGCCGCTAGGCTCAGTTCCGAAGCACGAGTTTCCGCGAGGGCTTGCGCCGCTTCGGCCGCGGCAAGGGCCTGCACCGCAGCGGCAAGTTCCGCCTGCGCGGTGGCTGCCACATCGGCCAGCGCGGTTGCATCGTCAGAGCCCGCAGTCGCAGCTACGTCAGCGGCGTTCTGCGCGGTCTCGGCGGCAGCCTGGGCGGCAGTCTGCGCGGCGGCAGCTGCGAGGGTTGCTTCGGCGGCATCAGCGGCGGTGGTTTGCGCGGTTTCAGCGGCGCTGGCGGCTTCGGTCGCAGCCTCAACAGCCTCGGCGGCGACGGCATCGGCGTCCGCTTGGGCAGCAGCTTGCGCTGCTTCGGCAGCTTCACTAGCCGCCGCGTCGGCTTCGGCTTGACGACTGGCCAGGCGTGCCTCTGCGCCTTCTTGCAGGTCGGTGAGTTTGCCCGCCGCTGTGTCGGCAACGGCGCGGGCTTCTTCGACGACAGCGGCCGCATCTACGGCCATGGCCCGCGCGCTTTCGGCGGCATCGGCAACGGGGCCCATGGCGGCTTCCGCAACTTCAAGCGCAGCCATGGCCCCGTTAAGGTCTGCCTGGACCGCGTCCCGGGCCGCCTGCGACCTGCCCAGGTCGGTTTCGGCTGCGGCAAGGTCCGCGGCGGCGGCATCAACGGCGGCGTCGGCGGCGTCGGTGTTAACTTTTGCTGCGGCGTTAGCGGCGGCTTGGGCTGCTTCTTGTGCCGCAGCAAGCGCGACTTCGGCGTCGGTCACCCCCGCACCTGCTGCCGCGGCAGCGGCCCGGGCTTCGGTCACCGCCGTACGGGCTGTTTCCTGGGCGGCGTTTCCGTCAGAAAGGGCAGCATCCGCATCAGCGAGCGTTGCAGCGGCGGCGGCAAGCGCGGCCTGTGCAGCTTCAAGCTCGGCCCCGACAGCATCGCGGGCGGCAGTGGCAGCATCGACAATCGCCTGCGCCTCTGTGATTGCCGCCTGGCGGGCGTTTTCCCGTGTGTCACGGATGCCCCAAACGATAGCGATGGCAACAATGCCCAACGCAACAAAACCGACAATCTTCTTCATGATCTAACCCCCGTGGCGCGCTGTGGACCTGGCCTTTTGGACGCCGCAGGTTTGCCCCGACCGGTTCCGGGGCGCAAGGGCAAAGCCGAGCATGTGGCCGGGCCCGCGACCTGCAAAAGCGCGGTTGAACGGGGGCCGGGCGCGGTTTACATTCCCACGGTCAGAACTCCACAACCGAAGGACACGAAAACCATAGCCCGCAGACCCCACCACGCGCCGCCAACCCGCGACACCGGCCCGCGCGTCAACGACCGTATTCGCTCCCCTGAAATTCGACTGATTGGCCCCGAAGGCGAAAACGTCGGTGTTGTCCCCCCAAGCCGCGGCATGCAACTGGCCCAGGATGCCGGGCTTGACCTGGTGGAGATATCGCCCAATGCGACGCCTCCTGTCTGCAAGGTGATGGATTACGGCAAGTTCAAATACGAACAGCAAAAGCGGGAATCCGAGGCCCGCAAGAAGCAAAAGACCATCGAAGTCAAAGAAGTGAAATTTCGTCCCAACACGGACACCCACGACTTCGAGGTCAAAATGCGCAACGTGATGAAATTCCGCCACAACGGCGACAAGGTGAAGGTCACGCTGCGTTTCCGAGGTCGCGAGATGGCCCACCAGCGCCTTGGCGCGGAGCTATTGCAGCGCGTGGCCGAAGCGGTGGGCGAAGACGGTAAGGTCGAAAACATGCCGAAGATGGAAGGCCGCCAGATGATCATGATGATCGGGCCTACCAGCAAATAAACCGTCACCGGCCGCGACTCGCGACTTTCACGATGAATTCGCAAAAACCCTCGCTTTTTCACGCGGGGGTTTTTTCTTTTGTGCTAGCGTCGCGCCATTGACATGAGTGTGGAGCAATTTTGATGCCCAAAACCGACGACAAATACGATTTCCTGGGCGACAAGGCCCGCACGGAAAACCTGAAAGCGTTCAACGACTGGCTGACCAAGCACAAAAAGGACCTTGCGCCGAAGACGGGGCTTGGTGTGATCTACGCGGGCCAAAAGATCGTGGGCAAGATGCTACCGTCGGGGATACTGATCGGCGGCGCCATGAAACCGAACCCCCAGCCCATGTGGCAGTTCATCAAGCACTGGAACGCGATGCACAAAAAGGTCTATGGCCAGGTGCGCTATGAGACCCTGGAAGACGTGCTCAAACGCCTGCCCGGCTGCCAGATCAAATGGACCAAGGGCAAGGCCACCGGGCGCATCAAGATCGTCGGTTCCATGTACGACGCCGCCAATGACCTGAGCTCTGATAAAGAAGACATGCTCGACAAGGCCGAGCGCAAAAAGCTCTGGGACCGACTGTCAAAGGTTTATGTGTCCAACATCAAGGGCAAGCTGGCAGTGCTTGAAGGCGTCAAGAAAGACTTCAAACGCCTAGACGAGACGAAGATCATGATCCGCACGGAACTGCCTGAGCTTATGAAAAACCCCGAACTGGCCCCCGAAAGCAAGGAGGAGCTTAAAAAGCTCTACGCCAGCTACAAGGCCGTCTACGAAAAGCAGAACGCTTTGGGCAAGGAAATCGACGCGATTGAAAAGCACCTCAAGAAGAAGCCCACCTAGCCCGCCGTCGCCGCCCGCCCGGCGCGCGCTAAGTCAGACCGTATGAAGGATAGACGACCCCGGCGCCTGGGCAGCGCCTTTGCATTGGCGGCGGCGCTCGCGGCAGGCGCCCCACCCGCGGCAGCCTGCACTCGCGATGCGATCATGGTGTTCGACGGCTCTGGGTCCATGGAAACACCTGCCGCCGATCCCCCCCACCGTCCGCGTATTGATGACGCCCGCGCAGCCCTTGGCCGCGCCTTGCCCGATGTGGTGGCGCTGCGCCGGGTGGGGGTGCTGATCTACGGACCGGGGCCGCTTGGCGCCTGCGAAAACGTCAACCTGGCCGTAGCGCCGACGCAAAATCTGGACCGCATACTAGGCGCAATCGGCGCGGTGCGCCCGGACGGAGACACACCGCTGACCCGCGCCGTAGAAGCGGCCGCAGCGGCACTTTCACCCGAAGGCATCGTGGTGCTGATCACAGATGGGCGCGAAACCTGCGGCGGCGGCACTTGCGCCCTGGCTGCGCGGTTGGCGACAACCGCTCCGGGCATCACGGTCCATGTGATCGGCTTTAAGGTTTGGGAGAACTTTTCACGATGGCCCGGCTATGCGGCGGAGTCTGGCTCCCTTGACCATGAACCCGCGCGCTGCCTGGCAGATGATACCGGTGGCCGATTTGTGAACACCGATACGGTGGATGAGTTAACACGGGCCCTGCGCGACACGCTTGGGTGTCCGCTTATAGGTCACTCACCCGGAGAGGCGTCCGGGTCTTCTTTTCCCACACCCATAAAGGCAAATTTGAAGGGGTAGGCCCAGGCGACGCCTAAAACCGCATAAACCAATAGTTCGATCAGAAGTGGCATTCGCGGCAGCACGGTCATAATCGTGACCGCCACGACAATGTAAATCGGCAACCAAACCAGTAATAGGACCAGCGAAAGGCGGCGGCGTTGCGTGTGGCTAAGGTCTGGCATGGGTGTGATCAAGCTTTGGGTTGTCTCAGGCGACGTGCCCCCTGGGGCCGGGTCCTGATAGGTGGGTTTCGGCGCGCGGGGTCACAGCCCGCAATATGTTTCGGTTATCAGGTCGACCCCGCCGTGCGTCGGGTCAGCCGGCGAAAGGGTCGCGAACCAGGATGGTGTCGTCCCGCTCCGGTGAGGTGGAAAGTAGGGCCACGGGGCAGTTGATCAACTCCTCCACGCGGCGCACGTATTTGATGGCGTTAGCCGGCAGATCGGCCCAGCGGCGGGCGCCTTTGGTGCTGTCGGGCCAACCGGCCAACGTTTCGTAGACCGGGCTGCACCGGGCCTGGGCATTGGCAGCCGTGGGAAGATAATCAAGCCGTGCGCCATCTAGGTCATAGCCCACGCAGACGCGGATCGTCTCAAACCCGTCGAGCACGTCGAGCTTTGTCAGCGCAATCCCGTCCACACCCGAGGTGGCGCAGGTTTGGCGCAAGAGTGCTGCATCAAACCAGCCGCACCTGCGCTTGCGGCCCGTAGTGGTGCCAAACTCGTGGCCCTGTACGCCCAAGCGCTGGCCGTCGGCGTCATGCAGTTCCGTGGGGAAGGGCCCCTCGCCCACGCGCGTGGTATAGGCCTTGACGATGCCCAGAACAAAGCTGACTGCCCGCGGCCCCATCCCCGCCCCGGTGGCTGCCTGGCCCGCAATCACGTTCGATGAGGTGACAAAGGGATAGGTGCCGTAATCCACATCCAAAAGCGCGCCCTGGGCGCCTTCGAATAGGATGCGCCGTCCGGCGCGGCGGGCGTCCGAGAGGTGTTTCCAAACTGGCGCCGCATAGGGCAAAATCTGCGGTGCCACCGCGTCAAGCGCCGAGACTAGCGCGTTGCGATCCACGGGCTCCATGCCTAGGCCCCTGCGCAGGGCGTCATGGTGCACAAGCGCCCGGTCAACCCGCGCCCGCAAGGTTGCGCCATCGGCCAAGTCCGCCACGCGGATGGCGCGGCGGCCTACCTTATCTTCGTATGCCGGGCCGATACCCCGCCCCGTGGTGCCGATCTTCGCCACAGCGTTCTGCGCCTCACGGGCGCGATCAAGTTCCCCATGAATGGGCAGGATCAGAGGCGCGTTTTCGGCGATCATCAGGGTCTCGGGTGTGATCTCGACGCCTTGGGCGCGCAGGGTTTCGATCTCTGACATAAGGTGCCAGGGGTCCAGAACCACGCCGTTTCCGATAATACTCAGCCGTCCGGGCCGCACCACCCCCGACGGCAAAGCGTGGAGCTTGTAAGTGCTGCCGTCGATCACAAGGGTGTGTCCCGCGTTATGGCCACCCTGAAAACGCACAATCACGTCCGCCCGTTCGCTCAGCCAATCGACGATCTTGCCTTTGCCCTCGTCGCCCCACTGGGCGCCCACCACAACCACACCCGCCATGTGTCTTCTCCGTTGGATCCGGCGCGCGTATAGCCGGACGCGGGCGCCGTGTCAGCCTTGAAATCCCCCGCCGCGACGGGTTAGCCCTGATCCATGGCACGCGACCCGCAAGAAACACCGTTGAGCCCTGGCACTGATCCCGGTGTGGACCCTGACCTGGCCCGGGCGACCCGAGAAAGCTTCGCCCGCCAGGGCCTGTTGCAAACGCTTGGGGCGCAAATCCTTATGGTCCGCCGGGGTGAAGTCTGGCTCAGCGCGCCGATCACCGGCGCGGTGAGCCAGCAGGACGGCTTTGCCCATGCGGGGCTCGGATGGACCCTCGGCGACAGCGCGGCCGGCTATGCGGCGCTGACAATGATGGAGCCGGGCGACCGAGTTCTCACGGCGGAAATGAAGACCAACCTTATGCGCCCAGCCACCGGAGAGCGTATCGTGGCCCGCGGTCGCGTGATCCGCCCGGGCCGGAGCCTTAGCACGGTGCAAACAGACGTGTTCGCCTGTCGCGGCGATCAAGAGTCGCACGTGGCAGTGATGCTGGGCACCATGGCGCGCATCCCTGCCGATTAGAAAACCGTCACGGCTCTCGCACGACTGCGCCCGTGGCGCGCGGCGGTATTTTTGAGTTTTTGCAGAGAAGAAGAGGCGGACCGCGCGCAAACTTTGAAAGCGCTTAACCCGCTCCCCTTTTGGTCCGCGTTTGAGGGCTTGCTCTTTTCAGGCTTTGGTCCTCTCTTGACCGTTCGTGATACTCCCACGGAGTTAGCCCGTCGAGGCTCGAATGGGGCCGGTTATGATTGAAGTCGGCGCGCCGTGCCGCGATCGTGGGGCAGGCAGGGCGCAACGGTG
>JBCCMR010000170.1:0-7276 GCA_039026255.1 Pseudomonadota bacterium | reverse complement strand
GTGCGTCCATGCGGCGAGCGCGAACCCGCGCCACAGGAACACCGCGTTGAGCGCCAGCCCGAATAGGAATCGGAACGTGAACACGTGGCGCGTGAACGGGTCCCCCGCCTCCAGGGCGAAGACATAGGCGTGGGTCAGGTAGAAGCCGCGAGCGGTGTCGTCGGTGGCGTCGTCCCCAGCCTGGCGATAAAGCGCCACTAGG
This sequence comes from Pseudomonadota bacterium, assembly GCA_039026255.1. GTDB lineage: Bacteria > Pseudomonadota > Alphaproteobacteria > Rhodobacterales > Rhodobacteraceae > Amylibacter. Next base: position 7,074 of record JBCCMR010000170.1, on the reverse strand, counting down.
GTGCGCGCGTCCCCAGCTGCATGAGCCGCCAGCAACCGCGCGTTCAGCGTGTCGGCCCTATCCTCGGACTCCGCCATCGGGTTCACTGCGCCCGTAGCGTCCAAGGCGGCGCCTTACTCTGCCGCCTCTTGCGTGCGCCCAGCGGTCAAGCTGCGCGCCACCCAATCATGGAAGACGTGGGTTGGCCCGTCCATGACCGGACTGAATTTACCCCCGTCGAAGAAGGGCCCGGCGCGGCCGCGCTGCATGCCTTCGACCACGAAGACATCCTCTTCGAAGACTTCTTTCCAAAGCCGCACGTTTTCTGCGCGCACCGCGGCAAACGCATCGCCTGTAACCTCCGGCGCGGCGTAGAAAAGCTCAATGTGTTCGGTGGTTTGCGCCAGTGCCTTCGGTTCCAGCACGATTGCGAAGACGTGGTCCCGGTGTACGCCCAGCATCACGTTGGGGAAGAGTGTCACGTATTCGGCACCGGTGTTCCATTTGTCGCTCAGCCCATCGAAATCAGGCAGCCGGACGTCGTCGATTTCAAGCTGGCGGTAAACGAGTGTGCCCTGGCCCGAATACTGCCCTGGCACTTCGATATTGTAGTGGTCTTCGAGCCGGGAATAGCTGTTAAGCCCCGGGTGCACCCAGGGGAGGTGGTAGCTTTCGCAATAATTTTCGACCGCCAGTTTCCAGTTGGTGGCGACGCTCAGCTTAAACCCGCAGTCGGCGCCTGCGTGGTAGAGTGGTTTGTCGAACTCTGCCCAGCGGGCCATAAGGTCCCCGTGCACCACCTCAAAGGGTGCAGCGGTGCCAGAAACGTTCACGAAAACCACGCCCAGCCAAGTGCGCGATGGGATTTCAATGAGCCCGAGGTCGTCGCGGTCAATGTCGGGGTGGATATTCTGGCCCGGGCCACCCACATGGGGCGTGGATTTTAGCCGCCCGTCTAGCCCATAGCACCAGGAATGGTAGGGGCAGCGGATGGTGCCGCGGATGTTGCCCGGTTCGTCTATCAGGATCATGCCGCGGTGGCGGCAGGTGTTTTGGTAGACCCGCACCGCCCCGGCCCGGTCGCGCACCATCAAAAGCGGGACACCCACGAAGTCCACCGGTTTTGCGTCGCCGGTTTCAGGGACGTCTTTGGCAAAGCCGAGCCCTGCCCAGTTGGCAAAGAGCACCGATCGGCGCTCTTCGTCGAAGGCTGCAGGGTCTGTGTAGTGGGCATTTGGCAGGCCGCGGGCGGTGGCTACGGGCTGCATAACGGCTGAGAGGTCAGAGGACATCACCAGGGCTCCCTTCGCTGAGGTGTCACCATTTGGCACCGGGTGTAGGCGTCGCGCAAGCCGCAGAGTTTTATAACTCGAATGAGGTCAACTCACGTGATCGGCCATCCAGTCGAACATCAGGCGCACCGCCGGGTCCGGGTCGTCGGTCCGGCAAATAAGGTAGAAGGCGCCGGGGGCTTCGATGGCCATATGGTCGAGCGGGTGCAGGGTGCCCGCCGCGATCATCGGCGTCAGAAGGCGTTTCCAGCCCAGGGCAAAGCCTGCGCCCTCGGCGGCTAGTTGCGCGGCGATAGAATAGTTGTTGACCCGCCGTGCCATGCCAACCGGACCGCGGTAGCCCATCAGTGCAAACCAACTGCCCCAAGTGGTCCAGTTTTCCTCGCGGGCATCGAGGTGAATGAGCGGCTGGCGGGCCAGCAGCTCGGGCCCCGCCACGGGCGGATGGCCGGGCGCTGCCACGGGCACAAGCGTATCCCCAAATAGCCGCGTCCAAACCGGGTCTGACGGCGGTTCAAGGCGGTATTCCACGGCCAGGTCCGCGGGCAGGGGGCGGCCCATGGGGCGATCTGTCAGGTGTTGGTTGACCAGTACATGGTCGTTTTCCTTCCAGAATGCGATCAGGCGGGGCGTCAGCCAGAGCTGCGAAAAGGCGGTGGTCGCGGCGATATCGAGCCGCCAGGTTTCCGCCCCCGTGCGCAGGCGCGCCACGGTCTGGGCGCATTCCACAAAACCCCGGCGCAGGACGTCGTAAAGCTCTCGCCCGTCTTGCGTCAAATGCACCCTCCGGTGGCCACGATCAAAGAGCCGCACGCCCAATTCCCGCTCCAGGGCTTTGACCTGGTGTGATATGGCGCCGGGGGTGACGTTGAGTTCGCCCGCGGCCTCGTTGAACGCCTCGCGCCGGGCGGCGGCCTCAAAGGCGCGCAGCATCGTAGGCGGGGGCAGGTCATAGGGGGACGATGGCATCAGCGGGCTGGCGTGAACTCAAATAACGCGAGGTTGGTCTGAGTACGGGTTGCAGTCAAGCCCGCCCGCACTGGCTAACCGGAAGCGCCTTAGGGGGCTAGGGGTTCAAGAAGCTCGGGCCCGTCGGCACGGTTCGAATTCACCGCCTGGGCCACCCGATGCTTGATTAACGCACCGTCAACGGCCGCGCGCATCAACGCGGCAGCGCCTAGGCCTTCTTCCCCGAGCCAGAGCCCAAACTCTGCGGGATCAAGCGTTACCGGCTCCCGGTGGTGAATGTCCGCAAGCGCTGGTCCGGCGTCGGTGGTCACGATTGCGCAGGTCACTTGGCGGGCAACCTCAGATCCGTTCCAGACCTGCCAGATTCCAGCAAACGCCATTGGGTTGCCATCAGCGCGCTGCACCCACCAAGGTTCTTTCAGGTCGCCGTCGCGGCGCCATTCGTAGAACCCGTCGGCCACAATCAGGCACCGCCGGGCGCGCACCGCGTCCCGAAAAGCTGGCTTTTCGGCCACCGTTTCCCCGCGCGCATTGATCAAAAGCGGGCCGTCGGTGGGGGATTTGTACCACCGCGGAATGAACCCCCAACGCATGGGCACCAGGTGGCGAGCGCCGTCGTAGCGCGCGACAACGGTCACGTCGGTGGTGGGACACACGTTATAGCGCGGCACCGGCGGCAAAGGGCGCACTAGGTCCACTGCGAACCAGTCCTTGACCGCGTCGTCCGGCAGAGTGATGGCAAAACGTCCGCACATTCTCCGACGATGGTCTGTTGCGCTACTGCAATCAAGGGCCCCCTGGGGTGGCAGCCAGGGGGCAAACCGGTCAAACTTTCGCCGAATTCTTTGGGTATCCCTTGGATATCATTTTGGGGGACGCGGCATGGGTATTTTCAGGACTTGGATGGCGGCGGTCTTTGTCATCTTTTTAGGCACCCAAGGAGCCCCGGCTGACGACGCAGCTGCGCCTACGCCGCCCGACCTCTCAGCCCGTTTTAGCGCTTGGTCTGCGGAGCCCTTCGCCTTTTCCGGCCAGGTCAGCAATCAGCGTCGCACTCGCCCGGATTTCCGCCTTCTGGTGGGCGAGACAACCTATCCCATCATCTTTGACGCAGGGCGGGCCAAGCGAAACGCGGTGCTTGACTGCCTAGAATTGTCGGATCAATGCGACATCCGCGGTACGGGGTTTATGCTCTTTGAGCGGGGTCAGATGACCATGAATATCACCGACATCACCTGGCTTTCTATCCCGCCGATAGACTTTGATATGCAAGCCATGCGTTTCCACCGCTGCGTGAAGGCAGCCGCGCGCAAGCGCGATCCCTTTGCCGGCGTGGTAGAGGCCAAGCTCGGTGTTCTAGACATCGAAGCCGCGCAAACCTGGCAGCTTGAGCCGGTGGCGCCGCGCGAAGGCGGGCGGGGATATGAGCTTCTGGAGGTGGCGGTGGCCACTTGTTTTCAACGGCATCGCATGCGTTTGCCTGTGGGGGAATATCGTTTGAAAGTGTTCACCCAAAGCGGCGAAACATTTCTGAGCTATTTCGACTAGGGCACGGATTTCACGGGGTTTTCAAGCGCCGCCCCCTGACATAGGGTGCGCCGCGTCTAGGGCTAAAAGGTAGGACCATGGGCAAGACGACAGGATTAACACGGACCGCGGCGGCGGTGGTATTGGGGGCGCTGACCGCGGGGCTTTGGCCCGCGGAGGCGGCGGCGCAAGAAGTCGCCAACCGCCGCGACGCCTGTAACCCGTGGGAGCATGTGCCCGCTTCCGAGGCGCTTGGCACGCCGGCGACGGCGCTGCTTTTCTGCACGGATGCCCAGGACCGTCAGGTGCTGGCCCTGCGCATCGACTGCCAGACGGCGCCGGTGCGGATGGTGGTTCGCTACCGGCCGCTATTCGCTTTTGATCCGCCTGTCATAAAGGAGCCAGATCCCGAGCCGCTGCCCGAAGGTGTTACCCAGGCTGAAGCGGACGCAAAACGGCTTTTCGACGCGATACCCTACGAAGACAGCGGGGTTGTTATCCGCGATGGCGGCGTGGGACCGGGCCAAGAGATGGTCTTTATGGATTTCCAATCCTTCGGCTACACTGGGGTGGCCGACTGGGACGCGCCCGAATGGGTCTTTGTAGAAAAAGAGCCGTTGTCGCCGATGTTTTCCCGGCTCATCACCGGGAATTTCGCCGACATCAAGCTTTTGGCCTATGGCATTACGGAACGGTTTCCCCTGCGGGGGTCCGGCAAGGCCCTGCGCCCGGTTGTGGAAACCTGCCGGATCGCCAAACGCGACGCTGATCGCGCCAGCCAGTAGCGTTATTGTCGCCAGGTGGGGGGTCGCTTTTCGATAAAGGCGGCGATGCCCTCTTCGGTATCTCGGTAGAGCATATTCTCGGCCATGACCGCGCCGGTGTGGGCGTAGGCGGAGGCCAGGTCCATCTCTAGCTGGTCATAGAAGGCGCGTTTGCCGATCTTGACAGCTGAGCCCAGCTTTGCAGCCACTGTTTCCGCCAGGGCACGGGTTTCGGGTTCCAGGCGTTCCGGCGCCACCACGCGGTTGATCAGCCCGGCGTCGCGCGCCCGCTGGGCACCTATGAATTCGCCTGTGGTAAGCATCTCGAAGGCGTGTTTGCGGGGGATGTTGCGGCTTAGCGCGACCATGGGTGTGGAGCAGAAGAGCCCAATGTTGACCCCGTTCACCCCGAAGCGCGTGGCCTCGTCAGCCAACGCCATGTCGCAACTGGCCACCAGTTGGCATCCCGCCGCCGTGGCCAGCCCGTGGACCTGGGCGATGACCGGTTGGGGCAGGGCAGGGATCGTCTGCATCATGCGCCCGCAGGTGGCAAAGAGTTCCTCAAAATAGGCGCGCCCGCCGTCCGGGGCCTGGCGCCCGGCGGTCATCTCCTTCAGGTCGTGGCCCGCGCAGAACGCTTTGCCCGAGGCGCGGATCACGACCACACGGGTGGCCGTATCCTCCATAAGCGCGTCGAACTGACCTTGGAGCGCGGCCAGCATCGCCTCGGACAGAGCGTTCAACGACTTTGGCGCGTTCAACGTGAGCGTTGCAATGCCGCCTTCGTCTTCGCGCATCAGGATGTCTTCGGTCATTTCAGTCTGGCCCCGCCGGTTATTTCGCATAGCTTAGGGCGACGACTTGGGCAGGGCAACGGGGGCACCATGGGCGAAGCGGTGAAACTCAACGCAGAAGAGTTAAACGCCTTTCTGGTCGAGGTCTTTCCCCAGGTGGAAGAGGACTATGTCGTGCTCAAAGTCACCGCCGACAGCGTGCGCGTGCGGCTCAAGACCGGCGCCCGCCACCTGCGCCCTGGGGGTACGGTCAGCGGGCCTTCAATGTTCGGGCTCGCCGATGTGGCGTTTTATGCCATGGTCCTAGCCCGCATCGGGCGCGAGGCGCTGACGGTGACGACAAACTGTTCCATCGATTTCATGCGTAAACCGCCGCCCGAACCGCTGATCGGGGAGGCACGGCTCTTGAAGCTCGGTCGGGTTTTGGCGGTCGGCGATGTGCTGATCACCGCCGAGGCAGGCGGCCCGCCTTTAGCGCGGGCCAACTTGACCTATTCCATTCCGCCCGTGCCGGGGGGCTAGGCGGGATCAAATGATATAGTCGTTTGCCCCAAAGTCTGAAAGGTCCGCGTTTGCAACCAGCACGGAATGATCGTCACTTACCTTGAAGAGCACGCCGTCCGCGGTGTCGATGATTTCGATGGGATCCATGTTGTTGAACTCCAGCCCTCGAGATGTGACTGACATATCAAGCACATCTGAACCGAACTGAAAGTCGCGGATCACGTCGTTGCCGAAGTCGGTGTCGAAATATAGGAACATATCCGCTCCGCCGCCGCCGAACATCGTGTCGTTGCCGTCGCTGTCGTAGAACGTGTCGGAACCCTGGTTCCCGCGCTCAATGTCGTCGCCGCCGCCGCTATTGAGGATGTCGTCGCCGCCGCCGCCTACAACTGTGTCGTTGCCGTCGCCGCCGCGCACCACGTCGTTGCCCGCTTCGCCGCGCACGTCGTCGTCGCCTGCACCACCGTCCACATAGTCGCCCTGGTCGCCGCCGTAGAGCTCGTCATTGCCTTCGCCGCCGAACATGCTTTCCGACCCGGTGCCGCCGATTAGGGTATCGTCGCCCATCTCGCCGAGGATGCGGTCCGACCCGCCGGAGCCGCGCACCTCGTCATTGCCGTCGCCGCCGAAAAGCGTATCGCTGCGGGAGTTGCCGAAAACGGTGTCGTCGCCCGACCCACCAAAAAGCGTGTCGATCCCGGTCCCGCCGTAAAGCAGGTCATTGCCTGCGCCGCCAAAGGCGCGATCGTTGGCTTCGCCCGTGCGGATAGTGTCGTTGCCGTCTTCGCCCAGCACTTCATCGACGCGCTTTGACGACCGCAGATCGTCGTCTCCGCCGCCGCCGCGCAGGTAGTCTTTGCCGTCGAGGGAATTGATCGTGTCGTCCCCGTCAAGCCCGATCATCACGTCATCGCCACCGGTGCCGTTGCGCGCGTCGTCCCCGTCGGTACCTTCCCAGAAGAACTCCGGCTCGACCACGTCGCGGGCGCGCACGGTGAAATTGCTGTCATCCTGGAAGAAAAGCCGCAGCGACCCGTCGGGCGCGCGCACCAGTTCGGGTTTGCTTTGGTCCACCTGGATGGTTTCCGTGGCGACCCCCGGGGCGATGATTTCGTTCCCGTTCTCTGAATAGACGGTGTAGTAGACGTCGCGGGTGTTGTTGAACCCAGGCGTGCTTTGCCCCTCGCCGGTCCAAGCTAAAACCGCAAATCCGTTTTCCGTAAAGCCGATGGTTGGCCGCTCGCC
>JBCCMR010000169.1:0-7281 GCA_039026255.1 Pseudomonadota bacterium | reverse complement strand
GAGACAGCCAACAACGCGACAGTTGGCGGCGCGCTGATCCCCACGTTGACATTGGGTGTGCCCGGCTCACCCGCTGCCGCTGTCCTGCTCGGTGCGCTGCTGATCCAAGGCCTGACACCGGGTCCAAAGCTGTTCAGCGACGAGCCTGACCTGATGTATGCGATCTTCATTGGGCTTTTCATCATCAACATCCTGATGATGTTTATCGGACTTATCGCGATCCGCTTTGCGGCACAGCTGATCCGCGTGCCCACCGCGGTGATTGTGCCCACGGTTCTTTTGCTCAGCTTCGTGGGCATCTATTCGGTGTCGAACAGCTTTTTCAATGTGGGGGTGCTCTTGGGGGCGGGTATTCTCGGCTACGTCGTTCGCAAACTTGGCTACTCTATCGCACCGCTTTCTATCGGTTTTGTTCTGGGCCCCATCCTAGAGAATTCGTTGCGCCAATCGCTGACCATCGCCGACGGCTCAATCGCGGAATTCTTTAACACCCCCATCGGGTTGACCATCTACGGGGCGCTCGCGCTGACAATCCTTTGGGGTCCGGTGACGGGCCGTCTGAAGGCGCGTGCGTCATGACTGACCAGCCAAACATCCTAATTATCTACGCCGACCAGATGCGGTATGACGCCATGGGCTGCGCAGGCAATCCGGTGATCAAAACCGCCAATATTGACCGGCTTTCGGCCGAAGGTGTTCATTTTTCAGAAGCCTACACCAGCTATCCGATCTGCTGCCCCTTTCGGGCATCTGTGCTGACCGGGAAATACGCCCACAACCACGGTATGATCCAAAACCACTTCCCCTTGCGTGGGGGCCAAGGATTTTTGGCGGAGCACATGCGCGACGCCGGTTACGCCACAGGCTACGTGGGCAAGTGGCACCTGGAAGGGGGGCCAAAGCCGGGCTTTGTCCCGCCAGACCGCCGTTTTGGGTTTGAACACTTTGTGGGATTCAACCGCGGCCACGAATACCAGTCTTCCATTTTTTATGATGATGTGGGTCAGGCCTATCATTCGGCCCGGTACGAACCCGATTACCAGACAGACCAGTTCATCGAATTCATTGACGGGGCAGCCAAGAGCGCGCAGCCCTTTTTCGGCTACCTCAGCTACGGGCCACCGCATTTCCCCATGGACATGCCCGATTACCTGCGGCGCATCTACGATCCCGGTGAGGTACCACTTCCCCCCGGTGTGCCAGACGCCACCCTCCAGGCGCAGGTGCAAGCGCACCGAAACGCCATCCTGTGCGGCGGCGACCCACGGTCGGGCCACAAGAGCCACGCAGCCCATGAAACGAAAGCGGTGGGTGAGCTCGAGACCGAGGCCGAAATTCGCGAATTTGTCGCCGAATACTACGGCATGATCCACAATATTGATTGGAACCTGGGGCGGATACTTAACCGCTTGGACGCGCTCGGCATCGCCGATGATACTGTCGTGATATACCTAAGCGACCACGGCGACATGTGCGGGCAGCACGGGTCGTTCTGTGGGATCAAGAACCAGGCTTACCGGGCGGCCATGCATGTGCCGCTAATTGTGCGCTACCCGGCGCGGTTTCGGCCCCGGCGCACCGCGGCGATGGTGGATGTGGGTGTAGATATGATGGCAACGCTCCTGGCGCTGGTGGGCGCGCCTATGCCGACCGGGCGCGACAGTCAGAGTTACCTGCCTGTGCTCGACGCCCAAACCGACGATCATCGGGATGCGATCTGGTATCAAGTGTTCACCCAAGTCGGCGGCAACCCCGGCGAATTTGCCCCCTTTGCCGAACGCGGGATCCGCACCAAGGACTGGCTTTATATGCGGCGCAAGGACCATCGGGCGCTTCTGTTTGATGAACGGGCCGACCGGGACGAACAGGTAAACCTGGTCGATGACCCGGCGCACGGGCCGCTGATGGACACCTTTGACGCGCGCATTGCGGCGCATATGGCCGCTACAGGGGATGACTGGGACATGGCTGCCGACTTCCCGCCGCCCGACTGGGTTACCCACGCTGAGGCAAAAGAACACCTCGAGAAGGTTCTCCTTCCCAGCGCGATCTCAGTGGCATGAGCAACTATTTGCTTGCCGGGCCGCGTAGCTTTGACCCCGCGCCTTTTGATGCGATCAGCTTTGACCTTTGTGCCCGTCGCAAAGACGTGGTGATCATGTCGTCTGATCTGTCGAAATATTGCCAGGTCGTGCGCGTGAAAAACGAACTCCCGCACCAGCACCTGGATGTGGGCATGGCCGAACAGAACCTTTTGTCAGTTGCCGCGGGTGTGGCGAAAGGTGGCCTCATCCCTATCGCCACTTGTTTTGCCTGCTACATCACCCGCCGTGCCTATGACCAGATGCTGGTTTGCATGGGCACCGGGTCCGGGCCGGGCACCAACCAAACCAATGGTCCAACCAGCATTGCGGTGGGTTTCACCCCTGGTATTTCAAACCCCGCGCGTATCCATCACCAAGCCGCCGAGGACTTGGGCATGGTGCGTGCAATCCCTAACGCTCGGGTGATCGACCCGGTCGACCCAACCGATTTTCGCGCCGCCGTTGAAGCGGCGGTTGACCTGCCGGGCCTGACTTATATTCGTGGGCACCGCGGTGACACGCCGCGCATTCTTGACCCTGACCGTTTCCGGTTTGAGATCGGCCGCACCTACCGCCTGCGCGAAGGCCACGGCATCGGGGTGATCGCCACCGGCCACGGCACCCAATGGGCGCTTGAGGCGTCAACAATTTTGGTCGCGCAGGGGGTTGCGCATTCGGTTTTGCATGTGCCGACGATCAAACCGGTCAACGCCCGGGAAATTGCTGATTTTGCCTTCTCCCATGACCGGGTGGTGACGATTGAAAATCACCAGATCGTCACCGGGCTCGGGTCTCTTGTGGCCGAGATTCTGGGCGATGTCGGGGGCGGTCCGCGCCTCACCCGCATCGGGCTGCCAAACACCTGGGCTCCGGGCGGCACCATGGCCTACATCCGCGGGGTCTTGGGACTCGATGCGCAAACCCTTGCCCGCCGCATCGCCGAGCCCACCAAATGAGACGCAACGCCAGCCAGCGCGACCTGGAACGCATCGCAGCCCGCATCCGGCGCAACGTGCTCGACATTTGCCGTCAGCGAGGGGGCTATGCAGCCCAAGGCGTCGCCTTGGCCGATATTGCCGCGGCGCTTTACTTTGACGAACTGCGGCCTGACGGGGACGGCTGGTTCCGCGACCGGTTTGTGCTGTCAAACGGCCATGATGCGATCATGACCTATGGGGCGCTTGCGGAAACCGGTCATTATTCCATGGAAGACCTGCGCACCATCAACGCCGATGGCTCTTGGGTGGACCAAAGCCCGATCGAAGGCCAGCTCGGCTTTGAGATTACCGCGGGGTCGCTGGGCCAGGGCCCTAGCCAAGCGGCAGGCCTGGCTTGGGCGCTGCGCCAACAGGGGTCGGACGCGCGTGTCTATTGCCTGTTCTCCGATGGCGAACTGCAGGAGGGTAACGTCTGGGAGGCGGCCATGTTTGCCGGTCACCAGCGCCTTTCGAACCTATGTTTTATAATCGATAACAATGATATGCAGGCGTCCGGCCACGCATCAGACGTCCTTACGGTGGAGCCCGTCCCCGATAAGTTTGAGGCCTTCGGCTGCCGCGCTAGGCGTATCAATGGAACCGACATGGGAGCGCTTTTGCACGCTTTTGAGGAGGCCCGCGCCACTCCGGACCGCCCCTTCGCCATGGTCTGCGACACCCGGCTTTGGGATGGGATCGACTGTTTGCAAAAGGCGCTTCCGATGGCCCACTATACAGCCGCGACTGCGGTGGATTGGGATGCCGGGGTGGCCGAAATTGAAGCAACGCTGGCTCGCTTAGGGGGCGGCGATGGCGGCTGACAAACCCCTTCATGGCAAGGTCGCGGTGGTCACAGGCGCGGGCCGTGGAATTGGTAGGTCGATCGCTCTGGCTCTTGCCGGCGCTGGCGCCAATTTAGCCATATGCGCCCGGACTTATGCGGACCTTGCCGTGCTCCGGGCAGGTGTCGAAGCCGCAGGTCAGCGTTGCCTTGCTCATGCGGCGGACCTGTCGGACCCGACCCAAGCCGAAGCCTTCTGCGACGCCACAAAGGCGGCCTTTGAAACGGTTGATATCATCGTCAATAACGCTGGCGCCTACAGGGAGCGGGGGCGCTTTGAAACCTCCGACCCTGAAGCCTGGTGGAACACGATCGAGGTTAATCTGCGCGGTCCCTACCTGGTCACGCGCCATCTTTTAGCGGCGATGGGTTCCGGCGGAAAAATCATCAATCTGACCTCGGGCAAAGGATTTGTCGCCGGGGCGGACAGCACCGCATATCATGTGTCAAAGGCCGCCCTGAACATGCTGACGACCGGGCTTGCCAATGAGCTTTGGTCTCGGGAGATTGAGGTGAACAGCTTGGTCCCCGGACCTACCGCCACTGCGACCTTCGATAATGCCGACCCAGGACAAGAGAGAACGCCGGAAGCGATCCTGGCCGCACCACCGGACGCTAACGGTCGCGGGCTACCCCCTTGGGAGAGGGTGAAACACCCCGATGAGGTGGCCGAGATGGCGCTTTATCTGGCCACGCGCCCGCCGGGTGGTCCCACGGGTCAGGTATTTTCGTTGGCGCGGCGACCGCTTTAAAATCGGCTTAATCGTCGGCCTTATGCGGATCGTTGATGGGCAGCGTCTGCGCAAGTTCTGGGCGGGTTTTCCAATCGGGCTTTGGGCCCGCACCATTCTCCGAAGGAAGGTATTGCGATGCCGCGCCGCGGGCGATGTCTTTGATGTAGCGCGGGCAGTTTGGGAAAATCTCATCGGCCTCCAGGCGCACAGTCAACTTGGCGCCAGGCGTTTCGACCAGGTCGCACAGGCCGTTAACCCGTAAGCGCACCGGGGTCCCGTCAAAACGCATGAAAAGCAGCCCCGCGCGCGGGCTGCGCGCCAGATTTCCAAGACTTCGATACATGGAATTTCCGTCATAGTCCGGCCATTCAAGCGTGCGCGGCCCCGTTACACGGACAAAACCCGGCGGACCGCCTTTGAAAGAACAGTCCACACTGTCTTCGTGCGCGGTCGCAAGAAAGAAAAACTCCGCATTTTCAATGAGCGCGATGTGGTCCGGGGCAAAGGTTTCGGCGCGGAATTGGCGTTCTAAAGCATCTGCCAGGCGCCGCCCGTCGAACCGGTCCTGCAAGGCACGGTGCCCGTCGTGGAAGAGCGTCTTGCGCCGGTTTTCCATGGCGTATCCTCCGGGGTACAGGCCGAGCCTAAAGCATAATGCCGCAACACCCTAACTGTCTGACCTGCGCGGCGCTAGAACGCCAGGCGCTTGCTATTGCCTACACAGGATTGCACCGGGCAAATGCACCCGCCAATTAAAACCAAAGCTGTCGCCCCAACCGGTGTTGCTAAGCGAATTCCCTTCAAACGACTTGGCAGCCTGGGGAACGTCAGGTCTAACCTCACCCTTTGCATCAGTCACGAAAGGACAGCCCATGGATAACCAAGACTTAGGAAAGCCGCTTTGGCACGATTTGACCGTACCTGATGCCGCGGGGTTGGTGCCGTTTTACCAGGCCGTTTGCAACTGGCAGGCGTCTGAGCATTCCATGGGGGATTACGTGGACTACAACATGACCAATGCCGCGGGCGAACGGGTTGCGGGCCTTTGCCATGCCCGCCGCGGCAACGCGAAGCTTCCGCCCGTGTGGATGATGTATGTGGCTGTTCCGTCCCTAAGCGATGCCTTGGTCGCGGTGCGCGCCCACGGCGGCCTTGTCCTGCACGAAACGCCGGACACCTACGCCGTGATCACGGACCCCGCGGGCGCTTCGCTTGCGCTCTGGCAGCCAGGCGCTGACGCGTAGGCGCCCCGTTTAGAGCGCCTCGTTCAACAGGTGGAGCAGCCCGTCGTTGCCCTTTGGGTTGTGACGAGGCGGCATTTCCTGCGGGTGGTTCACGCCGGCTGAATAGGAAATTTCGCGGTGTACGCCGAGATACAGCCGTCAAAATTGGCGCGCTCTGCAGGGTTGCCGATCTGCCCGCCGTTCATTTTCATAACAATGAAACATCCAACGGTTTGCTGATTTTCTGACACCTCAAACCGGGCGACCCGCGTGTTACACTCGTCGACTGGCACCGGGGCGGGGTCACTGCGAGCGCCAGAAATCTAAAGGCGAAAATGATCTTATTTTTCGCAACTTTCTTCCTATTTGGGCTTTCGCGTTGCCCTGTTCCCTACACGTCCAGGTGAACGGCCATATCCCCGGCGCCATTGCCGCGGCAATCTTGGGCTTTGGTCTAGTCGCCATCGGGGTCACGCATGGTCACCCAGCCATAGTTGGGCGCATAACCCGACCGGCGGGCAAAAGCGAACGAAGTCCGCACTGTCTTGGAAAGCCCGTCATCCAAGCGCGGTGACGAACGGTAATAGCTGCCGTCAAACTCCTGTTCGAAGGCCTGCGCCAAAGGTGCCCCGAAAAAGAGACCGGTCGCGCAGAGCACAGTGAACCAGCTAAACCGGGTCGGGATGCTTCCAATTTTTTCGCGGTCGGCGACGGTCCAAACCCTTGTCCCCGGTGGGGCATGCGCGGACCTAAATTTCCGCTCGGACGCCGCGAAATTTGGCAGCGCTGGGCCAAGTTTTTAGCGACACTGGTGGTGGGAAACGCCGCTGTGTTGTGCCCTGTCTGACCGGCGATTTCAGCCGGGTTGTTGCTAGAACCGGCGACCTCGGGTTGCCGAGTTCACGCCAAACGGATGCGTTCCGCGAAAAGGCGATCGTAGTGCGGCTTCATTCGCCGATACACCCGTTGCACCCGGTAGGGCGCATCGGCCACCTCCAAATATTTGCGCGGTTGGGACACCAACCCGGTGGAATTTGCAAGATTGTGGTGAAACGATCCGCCGTCCCACCAACTATAGGCAGAAGGGTCACCCCCTGGCGCCCAGCTTAGGGCGTCTGGCATAAACGGGATCGCGACGGCATCGCAAAACCGCGCGACCATAACTTCTGGATTTTCTAGCAGGTCGTCGCTGTCAATCACCGGTGGCGGCGCCCCATTTAACGCCCAAAGCAAATCAAAAAGCGCGCGCTGTTCAGGAAACCCAACTTCGCTTTCATCGAAGTCCGGCCATTTGTTGTAAATCGACGAAATGGTTTTGGCGGGGTCCCGTATCAAAAAGGCACTGCATTACGGCCAAGCGCGCGGCGGCGGCGAGCGCAACAGCGACACCCTCGGCGCACGACCTCAATGCTGGATCGTCGT
>JBCCMR010000168.1:0-7294 GCA_039026255.1 Pseudomonadota bacterium | reverse complement strand
CGGTGATCGAAATCACGTTGGTGGGAATATAGGCCGAAACATCGTTCGCCTGCGTCTCAATGATCGGCAGCGCGGTCAACGAACCAGCGCCGTGATCCTCGTTGAGCTTCGCAGCACGTTCCAGAAGGCGGGAGTGGAGATAGAACACATCGCCAGGGAAAGCCTCGCGACCCGGCGGACGACGCAGCAGCAGCGACATCTGGCGGTAAGCCACAGCCTGCTTCGAGAGATCGTCGTGCACAATCACGGCGTGCATGCCGTTGTCGCGGAAATATTCGCCCATGGCCGTGGCCGAGTAGGGGGCTAGGAACTGCATCGGCGCAGGGTCGGATGCGGTGGCGGCCACAACAATCGAATAGTCAATGGCGCCGGTTTCTTCGAGTTTTTTCACCAGCTGGGCCACGGTGGACCGCTTCTGCCCCACGGCCACATAGATGCAGTATAGCTTCTTTGATTCGTCTTCGCCCGCGGCGTCGTTGTAGCTCTTTTGGTTCAGAATTGCGTCCAGCGCGACAGCGGTCTTACCTGTTTGGCGGTCGCCGATGATCAATTCGCGCTGGCCGCGGCCAATGGGGATAAGCGCGTCCACGGCCTTAAGACCTGTTGCCATTGGCTCGTGCACAGATTTGCGTGGCATGATGCCGGGCGCTTTGACGTCGGCCACCGACCGGACGTCCGCGTCGATCGGACCTTTGCCGTCGAGGGGGTTGCCCAGGGCGTCGACAACGCGACCCAAGAGCCCTTTGCCCACCGGCACGTCCACAATCGAGTTGGTGCGCTTTACGGTGTCGCCTTCTTTGATGTCCCGGTCGTCGCCAAAGATCACCACGCCGACGTTGTCAAGTTCCAGGTTAAGCGCCATGCCGCGCACACCGCCGGGGAATTCGACCATCTCACCGGCCTGGATGTTGTCGAGCCCGTGAACCCGCGCGATCCCGTCGCCGACGCTCAGGACTCGGCCGACCTCGGCCACTTCGGCCTCTTGACCGAAATTCTTAATCTGATCCTTGAGGATCGCAGAGATTTCTGCCGCCTGGATGGCCATTACTGAACCTCTTTCATTGCGTTAGAGAGACTGGAGAGCTTTGAGCGGATCGACGTGTCGATCATCCGCGAGCCCACCTTTACCACAAGCCCACCAATCAGGCTTTCGTCGACTGCGACGCTAAGCTTCACGTCTTTGCCAACACTGTCTTTGAGCGTTTTGGCCAACTTGTCAGCCTGGGCTTTGGTCAATTCTTTGGCCGACGTCACCTCTGCGGTGACTTCGCCTTTTTCAGCCGCGATCATATCCGCCAATGAAGTCAATAGCTGCGGCAACACAAAAAGCCGTCGTTTCTGTGCCATAAGACCGAGGGTGTTGCTCACCATCGGGTCGAGGCCCATCTTACTGCCAATAGCGGCCACGGCGGCGGCCATTTCGGTGCGTCCGTACACCGGGTTGGCGATCAAGTCCACGAACTCTGCGCTTGTACCAAGAACCGCGTTTAACGCATCGATGTCTTGCGAAACTTTTGCCAGGGATCCGGCGTCTTTGGCCAATTCGAATACCGCTGTCGCATAGCGGGCGGCGATCCCGGTCGAGATAGAACCTGTGTCGGACACGAATTTCCTTCCGATGCCTGTCTCGCCTGTGGGTCAGGGCTGGTCACGGTCACCCACCAGCACCGCCGGCAGATACCCGCTGTGCTAACTTGCGGGGTCTTTAGCAAAGCGATTTTGCAGGTGCAATGGCGCTTTTGGCGGGTAATCGGGGCAGTATTCGCGTCATTTCAGAGCGTTGTGTGGCTGCGCGTCAATCTGCTTCATTTTCTTGTTGCTGCACTGCGGCGAATCTTCGGTGTCTTTACGCAGGGTTGGCCCGCCAGATCCACGCGTTGAGTGCCAGGGCATAGCTCACCCAAACGACGTAGGGTAAGATCAGCCAGCCTGCGACTGCGTCCACCTGGAAAAAGGTGACGGCCGTGCCCAGCACCAAAAGCCAAAGCGCGCACAGCACGCCGAGCGCAGCCCCGAGCATCCGCTTGCCGAAAAAGACCGGTGTCCAAAGGGCGTTAAAGGCGATTTGCGCGGCCCAGAACCCTAGCGCCAGGCCAGCGCCCGTGTCAGCGGACGTGGCCACCCGCGCGGCGGCGTAGGAAATGGCGAAGTAAAGGAGCGTCCAGGCCACCGGGAAGAGCCAGTCCGGCGGGTTCCAAGACGGGCGCTTGAGCTCTTTGCGGTACCATTCTTCGTCCGGCGGGAAGAGCCCGCCGGTCGCGGCAGCCCCGCAGCAGGCCACAAAAAAAACAACAAAGGCTGCCACCATAGGCTAGGTCCTATCCGGTGCGCGCCTGGCCCAGAACCCGGTCGCGGTGTTTCAGTTGCGCCAGGAGCGCCATAAGCGCGTCTGACCGGGCAGGCGCACTGTCACCGCGTGCGGCCTCGACCAGAAACGCGACTTCGGGCAGGGGACGCGCGTGCAAAAGCGCGGATTGCGGCATCGTCAACGACACCGCCGTGGCCCCCGCTGCGCGGCCCAATAGTGCCAGCTTGCGCGTCCGCCCGGTGTAGGCGCGCTGGGTGACGCTGTCGTAGCCGTTGGCTGCGATGCGTCCGCCGATCGCACGATAAATATAGCGCGCCGCGTAAATGCCCAGCCGCGCGCGGTGCGGAAGGGCGCTGATACCCGCATCCGCTCTTAAATAAAGCGCATCTGCCCGCGACAAAAGTCGTTTAGCCAGAGTCGCCGCCCGCGGGTCAGGGGTGTCGAGCGCCAAAAGCGCCTCGGGCGTGAGCCCCACCTCACCGAGCCAGTCAAGCGGCACATAGATCCGGCCCGCCCGGGCGTCTTCGCCGATGTCGCGGGCGATGTTGGTCAGTTGCATGGCTACGCCCAGGTCGCAGGCCCGGGCCAGGGCATCCCCGTTGCGCACGCCCATCAGAACACACATCATCACGCCGACCGCGCTCGCTACCCGGGCGCAGTAGGCGTAGAGCGCGCTTTCGTCTTTGTAGCGCCGTTCATCGGCGTCCCAGGCCAACCCTTCCAAAAGCGCTTCGGGCAGGGCTCGCGGCATGCCGGTTTGCGCCACCATACGCGCAAAGGCCCGGTCCATAGGGCGGTCTTCGGGCGTGGCCGCATACGCAAGGTCCAGGCGCCGCTGCAGGTCGAGAACCGCAGGGATCTTAGCGCCAGAGAGATCCACATTGTCGTCGGCCACCCGGCAAAAGGCATAAAGCGCCACCGCTGGGTCGCGCATACCCCGGGGGAGAAGCCGGGACGCGGCGTGAAAGCTCACCGATCCTTTGGCGATTGCCATGCGACAGTAGTCTAGGTCGCCCATCATTTCGCCCGTCAACGCAAGTCCCCGGCGGCGGGGATAGTCTTGTCGGTCACCTCGGCGCTGGTGATCACCCCTGGGAGCCCCGCACCCGGGTGCGTGCCTGCCCCCACGATAAAGAGCCGGTCCACCTCCTCTGATATGTTATGCGGGCGGAACCAGGCGCTTTGCAAAATGCGCGGCTCCAGGCTAAAGCCCGCCCCGTGGGGCGACAGATAACGGGTCTCAAACCCTTCGGGATTAAGGATGTATTCCGGCCCAAGCCGGGCGCCGATGCCGGGCATGACCTTTTCCAACTCTGCCAGCACCTTTGTCCGGTAGCGGGCTGTTTCGGTTGTCCAGTCTGTGTCGCTCAGCCCCCGGTGTGGCACAGGCGAGAGCGCGTAGAACGTGTCGTCGCCTTCGGGGGCGGCGCTTGGGTCGATGGCGCTGGGGCGGTGGATGTAGAGGCTCATGTCATCGGCCAGGTGCCCGCGGCGGAAGATGTCGCGCAAAAGCCCCTCGTAGCGGGGGCCGTTGACGATGGTGTGTTGGCCCACGTCCCCCCACATGCCGCGGGTGCCCTTGGTGCCGAAGTACCACACGAAAAGCCCCATGGACCACCGGCGGGAGTTAAGCCAACCGTCCGTCCAGCGCCGCCGCACGTGGCGCCGCAAAAGCCGCCCGTAGGTATGACCCACATCTGCGTTCGACACCACGATGTCGGCGGCGATATCAAGCCCGCCTTCTAGGCGCACCCCGGTGGCGCGCCCGGCTTTTGTGGTGATTTCGTCGACGGTGGTCATACCGATGACGGCCCCCCCCTGGGCCTCGATCACGCGGACCATGGCGCGGGCGATGGCCACAGTTCCGCCCATGGCGTAGTGGACGCCGAACTCTTTTTCCAGGTGGCTGACAAGCGCGTAGATCGACGTCACCCGGGTCGGGTCACCGCCGATAAAGAGCGGGTGAAATGAAAACGCCATTTGCAGGCGCGGGTCGCGGAAGCGGCGGCGGGCGTGGGTCAGGATCGACCGGTCCGCGCGCAGGATGCCGAAGCGTGGCAGCGTCAGGCAAAACTTTAGAAATTCGTGGAGCGGGCGTCTGCCCAGGCCCTCGAACCCAAACTCATAGCGCACCCGCGCGTCATTCAAAAATCTATCGTAACCGGCCAAGTCGCCTGGGGCCATCTGGGCGATCTGCTGGCGCACCCGGTTTTCGTCGGGCCCCATCTCGAAGCGCGCCCCGTCTGGCCAGCGAATTTCATAGAAGGGGTCGATGGGGCGCAGATCCACGTCCTTGTGAAAGTCCCGCCCTGTGGCGCACCAGAGGTCCTCAAGAACCTGCGGAACGGTGACGATTGTGGGGCCCAGGTCAAACCGGTGGCCGTCGCGCACCACAGCGCTGCCGCGGCCGCCGGGGGCATCTAGCCGGTCTAGAACTGTTACCCGGTAGCCCCGCGCGCCCAGGCGCATAGCTGCAGAAAGCCCGCCGAACCCGGCGCCGATGACCACCGCATGGGGCCGTGTGTCTCCCGCGGCCGCGGCGGCCTGGGCGGTGATGTCAGCTTCGATTAGCATGGTGTGATCCTAAGTCTGTCAGTCTAGATTTACAATGTAAGCGGCAGCGCGTAAACTACCCGTGACGATCATCCGCGCGGGGAGGCGACGATTCAGGTCGTGACGATCAGTTTTTTCCGGTTCGACGGGCTTTTCGCCCGGCTCTGGGCGTTTGCTCAGATGGGGCTCGCGCGGCCTGCCTTGCGTCGGCACCCGAACGTGGGCTTCTGGCACCTCCTGGGCACCGGATCCGGGGAGGGGTTCACCCCTCTACCCAACACTGGGGTTTACGCGATTCTGGCCACCTGGCCCAATCTCAACGCGGCGCGCGCCGCCGGGGCCACGCAACCCTTCGCTCGCTACCACCGTCGCGCTTCCGAGGCTTGGACGCTTACGCTCACCCCGACGACTGCCAGGGGTCAATGGTCGCGCGAAACGCCGTTCACAGTTGTGGCCGCCGCCGCCAAGGGCTGTGGCCCTGTAGTGGCGCTGACCCGGGCATCGATCCGCGCCCGGTCGCTTTGGCATTTCTGGTCCCGCGCCCCCGCGATCAGCCGCATGATCGGCACCAACAGCGACGTCATCTTCAAGGCCGGCTTGGGGGAGCATCCCTTCGCCTCGCAGATCACGTTTTCCATCTGGCCTGACGCCGGGCGCATGGCAGCCTTTGCCCGTGACCCGGCTGGACCCCACCAGCAAGCCATAGACGCGGTGCGTCGGGGCGGCTGGTTTTCCGAAGAGCTTTACGCCCGTTTCGCTATTACCGCCCAGTCGGGCAGTTGGGGCGGGGCGGAAACCCGCGTGGCAGAGCACCTGAGGCCCACATGAGCGTCCCCTTCCCCTTCTCAGCCATCGTCGGCCAGGACGAAATGAAGCAAGCCATCATCCTGACTGCCATCGACCCAAAAATCGGCGGCGTCCTGATCTTTGGCGACCGCGGAACGGGAAAATCCACCGCCATCCGCGCCCTTGCGGCGATGATGCCTAGGATCCGCGTGGTGGCTGGGTGCCCCTATAATGCCGCGTCGCTCGCGGACCGGCCCGACTTCGCCGATCCGCTACCGGACCGCCTGGTCGACGTGCCTACGCCTGTAGTGGACCTGCCCCTGGGCGTCAGCGAAGATCGCGTGCTTGGCGCGCTCGATATCGAACGGGCGCTTACCCAGGGGCAAAAGGCGTTTGAGCCGGGTCTCCTTGCCCGGGCGCACCGGGGATACCTTTATATCGACGAGGTGAACCTCCTAGAAGATCATATCGTGGACCTCCTCCTCGACGTGGCCGCCAGCGGCGTGAATTTGATCGAGCGGGAGGGCCTGTCCCTGCAACACCCGGCTGATTTTATCCTGATGGGGTCCGGTAACCCGGAAGAGGGCGAATTACGACCCCAGCTTTTGGATCGTTTTGGTCTCTCCGTGGAGGTGGAAACCCCCCGTGAGGTTGCAGACCGGATCGAAATTCTCGAACGGCGGGAAGCTTTCGACACCGATCGCCCGGCGTTTCTGAAACGCTGGCGGGCCGCGGACACGCGCCTGCGAAACCGCATCTTAAAGGCGCGCGAGGCGCTTCACGACGTCACCATGGCGCGTCCGATTAAGGAAGACACCGCCGCGCTTTGCATCGCGCTGGGTGCCGACGGGTTGCGCGGAGAACTAACGCTGATGCGCGCGGCCAAGGCCCATGCGGCGCTCGACCGCCGGACAGAAGTCACGCGCAACGACCTAGCGATGGTCGCGCCGCTTTGCCTGCGTCACCGGTTACGCAAGGACCCACTTGACGATGCAGGGTCGGGCGCCCGGGTGGCGAATGCCGTGGCCGAGGTGCTGGGATGAGCTGTCCCAGAGGCCGCTGCCATGGCGTGTGCCATGCCCCGTGATGCCGGGCCCCAGGTGGGGCCTGTCCCGATGGACGTGGCGGGGCCTGCGGATTACCTGGCGGCTGCCCTACCGGACGTATTGCGGATCGCCGCGCTGGCCCCTGACACCGTCGGCGGACTGTTGCTTCGCGCCCGTCCAGGACCGGTACGCGAAGCGGTCTTGGCTTATGCTGCCGCAGTTTTGGGCCCACCCGTGCGGTTGAACCCCGCTCTCGAGGACGAGGCGCTCTACGGGGGGCTTGACTTGACGGCCACGCTGGCAGCCCGGCGCCCTGTGCGCCGCCCCGGGCTTTTTGACCGCGACAATACGGTTTTCCTGATGCCGATGGCCGACCGGCTCAGCCCGGCTATGGCGGCGCGGCTTAGCGCGATGCTGGACGCCGGGCGCGGTAACCTGTTGATCGCGCTTGACGAAGGGGCAAGCGCCGAGGAGGCTCCGCCGTTGGCCTTGGTGGACCGCCTAGGGCTTTACCTCGATACGACGCTTGTTTTGCCTAGCGATTTGGCCCTGCCAGCCCCTGCACCGGTGGTTTCCGGACCCATGCCAGCCACAGCCCGCG
>JBCCMR010000167.1:0-7308 GCA_039026255.1 Pseudomonadota bacterium | reverse complement strand
TCTGGGTGATCGCAGCCTTTGCGATGGCGGTCTGGCTGATGGCGTCGGCGCTGACCGGATTCGAAAAGAACCGGCTGCAGCTTTGGGAACGGGTGCTGCGTCCTACGGTGGGGCTGGCCACGCTTTTGCCTACGATGACCATTGCCCTGCCCGCCTTTGCGGCCGGTGCAGCGCTGATTTTACTGCACCGCTTCCTGGGGGGCGAGCCGTCCCCCATCGAATCCAAATCATCCGCAGTTAGCGCAGAATAGAGGAGTGAAATGATGCGTATATCCATGCTTGCGGCGACTGCCGCAGTCGCGGTCGCGGGGGCGACCAATGCCCAAGAAACCACCCTACGGATGGCGACCATTGCCCCGGGGTTAAGCGCCGCCACCACCATGGCGACTTTCGCCAACATCGTCACCGACAACCTAGAAGGCGTGTCAATCGAGGTGTCTGCCGGGGGGGCTGCCACGCTTCATATGATGGAAGTGGCCCGCGGCAACCTGGACTTTTCCATGACAAACCCGGTGGTTTACGCCTTTATGGCCGACGGGCGCGCCATGTACCGCAACGAAGCCGAGGCGCCGGAACTGGCAGAAAACCTCCAGCTTCTTATGCTCTACCCCTATGGGCCCTACCACTTTGCCGTGCGCGCCGACAGCGACATCGAAACGCTCGACGACATTGAGGGCGCATCGGTTTTCCTTGGCCCCCAGGGCGGCGGCGCCTATAACGCGGCGCGCGGTTGGGTTGAGGCAACAACCGGGCTCATCGCTGGCGAAGACTACGAAACCATCACCGCCAACTGGCAAACGGGGTTCCAGGCGTTTCTGGACGGCACGGTGGACGTTTATGTGAACGGTTGCCTCGACCCCTGCGGTCAGTTCATCCAGTTCACCGAAACCGAAGAGCTACGTTTTATTGGCCCAACGGAAGCCGGTGGCGACGGGGTGGGCAAATGGCTTGGGCCGTTCCGCCTGCCGGATGCGATCCCAGCGGGCATCTACGATGGCCAGAAAAACGCCGGCGAAGTCTCTACGTTCAACGCCATGGTGGGCATCAGTGTACGCGCTGACCTCGACGAAGAGTTGGTCTATCAAGTCGTGCGCACCTTCTGGGAAAACCTAGAGCAGATCTCATCGGACGCGCCCTGGACAAAGGCGCTTGATGTGAGCTTTTCAGCCTCAAAGCCCGGGCGCATGACCATCCACCCAGGCGCTGCGCGCTACTATCGTGAAGTAGGCGTGATGGAATAATCGCCCGCGGCGCCGGGTCCGCCCTGGCGCCGCATCTCAAACGACCCGACGTAAAGGAAACAGCCATGGGCAAGCTTGGCGAAGACATCATCGGCACATCGGGCCTGGCGCCCTTTTTTAAGGTCGCAGACGGGGACGCTGTCGGCATCGACGCTCCCGAAAACCGCAAGGGCGACGCCCTTCGCACCTGGGTCCGGTCGTTGTCGGGCTTCCAAAAAGAAGCGCTGATCCGATCCGCCAAAACCGGTGAAACGTGGCGCCTTGTTAGCGATGAAGGACCCTACCTGAACGGCCATGACGCGGCCCCCTGCCCGTTGGCATTCTTATCCTGTGGTATGGCAGCAAGCTTTCTCAACGAGATCACGGCGCTGGCCGATCAGCAGGGCGTGACCATTCGCAAGCTCAAGCTGATCCAGGACAACTACTACACCATGAAGTGCTCTATGCCCAAAAGAACCATGGTTGGCGGCGCCGAAAACATCGACCTGCAGGTCGAGATCGACTGCGACCTAAGCGACGCTGCACTCAACGACTTTCTGATCAACGCCACCTACGCCTCACCACTCAATGGGTTGATGCGGGGCAAGCTAGAAAGCCTGTTCAAGCTTGCCAAAAACGGCAGCGGGCTGCCCACGGCCGAGGTGGCCGAACTTAGCGCAGGGCTTTTGCCCGATCCAGGCGACCACTTTGGCAGGGCCGTAGCCGCCCCGGGCGAACTTAAGTTTGTGGAACCCGTGGGCCCGACGCCCAAGAAAGACGTCGTGCTAGGCACCACCGCGGGCGGATCGAGCTTGGCTGACGAACAGGACCGGCGGCTCAATATCGGCGCGGTGGCGGTGCTGCGCGAAGACGGCGTCAAAGAAATCCAGCAGATGCAGTATTCGCCCTACGGCACGAGCTTCCGGTTCCTAAGCTCCGAAGACGGTCGCGCGCCTGATGCCAATACGCTGATCTCCGCGGGCATCGGGTTCTGCTTTATGACCCAGTTCGGTCGCTTCGTGTCGATGCTGAAACTCGACCTACCCGACTACCGGATCGTGCAGGACACCCATTTCTCGCTTGGAGGGGCGTCCGGCGGCACCGGCAAAGCCGGCCAGGCGGATCCGATCGAAACCCACGTC
The DNA here is from genome assembly GCA_039026255.1 of Pseudomonadota bacterium. Taxonomy (GTDB): domain Bacteria; phylum Pseudomonadota; class Alphaproteobacteria; order Rhodobacterales; family Rhodobacteraceae; genus Amylibacter. The sequence goes on along the minus strand of JBCCMR010000167.1, from coordinate 4,946 downwards.
TATCTCCAAACAGGCGAGAGCGACACGACCGCGCAAGAAATGCTCGACATCTCCGAGCGCACCTGCTTTCTCCACGCGTTCTGCCGCACGGACCTGAAAACCAAACTCAAAGTCCGCCGCATCTGACCTAGCGCGCGCCCGGCCCCGGGCGGGCGGGCGATGCAAAATCACCACATGTCGGTGTTTTATTTGCCGCATCCGCCAAATATCTTTGTAACGGTCGGGTGAATTTCGATTGGTCCGAGGTGTCGGCGGTCCGCTACGAAGCCCGGGTCGCTGCGGGAAGTTGGCCATGAAAAACACAGCACGCAGACGCACTACCCTATTCCGCCAGCGGCATCCTGGGACCGAGGTGCCGTGACTTTTGTCGCTGCCCTGACCGAAACACTTTTCTTCTACGACCCAGAGGTGAGAAGCGAAGGTGGTCAGCCAAACCTATCAGTGTTGTTCGTTCTCCCGAAGCCGCCCAGCAACGCCCCCTTCATTAGCGCCGCAAAACCACTTTTCTCAGTTGTGGATAGTGCTGGCACCTTTTTGGGACGCGTGATGGGCGAGTGGAAAAACGGGGTAGTGCAGGTCATTGCTGAACCCGTTCTATTGCCCCGCCAGACACAGGCGCAGCAGATCATTCTCGTACCTTTGGATGCGAGCTTGGGCGCCACGTCGGTTACACTATCACTCGGAAACGAAGAGGCCGCACTCAGCGACGGGCAACTCTCCGCTCTCGCCAGCCGCCAAGGCGATGGAGAGGATGCCGGTGTATTCCTCAGCGACCCTGAAGATCTGCCGTCAGGCGACCTGGCGGGGCGTTTGAACCGAGCACTCGCCGCGCAAGACCCAGAAAACGTTGACGCCTGGTTGGTCGCCGCGGGGACCTTGCGGCGGGAAAGCGAAAACAAGATCGCCATAGCGCCCACATGCTATGGGCGGCGGCGCCTGTCTGAGACCCCTGACGATCCAGAGGATAAGCCAAGGGCAGCCCCGCTGATCACACTCCAGGTCCAAAGCGGCCCATCCCAAGAAGAACGCGAGCTTTTGCCGCTGCCCGGTGTCGCGCGTAGCACGCGCCGAGATCTGCGCGTGTCGCTTTTGCCCGAAAACAGAGCCGCATTCCGCGAACTGTCTTTGGATGATCGAGAAAAGCTCGTCTGCAACCTGGCCGATGTGGCGCTTTGGACGGACATGCATGTTCTACCAGCGCGCCGGTTTCTCGCAACCGAGCCAGACGCCCTTGAAGGCGACATTCTGGCGCCAAATGCCTGGCGCGTTTTCAAACCGAACGCTTGCCGCGCGCTTCTTTCGCAGATTGAAAGCGTGCTCCGGGCGGCCGCGGATTTCGATACGGAAACGCTTGAGACAGAACCCGAACTTGCGTTCTGCAAAGGTATTATTTCAGGGCTCGAAAACGGCGATGCGGTACCTCCTGATGTCTTCAGCAGACTTTTTTTTCGCGCGCGCGCGAGTGCTGACCGGCGCGCGCGGCGCCAAACTGTAAGCGAAGCGCCCGCAAGGCATACCGCCAGCGGTGAAAGGTCAACCGGACCCCGCAGCCGCATGGACCGCGCCTACGAGCGCTACTATGACGGGCGCTTCCTACAGGTTCTTGCCGAAAAGGCGCGCCAGGCGGCGATCGAAGGCAATGGCGAAGACTATCAGGTTGCGCGGGCAATTGTCCGGCGCCTGTTTCAAACTGCCATGGAACGGCTTGATCGCGATACCCGCGTGGGCTTCGAGACACAGGCGCTTCCGCTCGCGGTTTTTGACCAAGTGCGTCTCGAATTTTTGAAGCACTTGGCAAAAGAGACCGAATTCCCACCAGGCGAAGGCCCGCATCTGAAAGCAGGTGAAGCCGCTATTGTCGACGGCCTGTCCGGCGAGAGCTCTGATGATGGCCACTTTGTCGTCGGCCCATTCGGGCATCTATCCGTGGAAGAAGCGGCAGAGGTGTCCCCGCGGGATGAACGAACCTACGAGGGTCAGCGGGGTTTTCTGACCTGGCTTTTTGCACAGACACAGGGGCTGCTGCACCCGTCAGACAGCGGGCAAAAGGCGAAACGCCGGGATATGAATCGACCGGACGGAAAGGCCCAACGCGCCCGGATTTGGGAAGCTCTGATTATCGGCCAGCGACAGGATGCACGCGCTATGGAGACCGCGCAAAGACAGGCCATGACCGCCAGCGGTCTAAGCCAGAGGCGTCGCATCAGAACGGATCCGCTCGCGCCTAAAAACAATCCGTTCTGGAAAGACATGAACGCCCGCAGCTTGGTGAATCGCCCGGAAAACCCGCTCCACTGGTCAGCAAATGAGTTCTTCCCGAATAACACCGGGGCTGCGCCTATAGCCGACGGGGCCTCCGACAGACTGGAGAGAATACTGGGCCTGCGGGGCCGCTCCGACGCTGAAACGACGCTCTTTCCCTGGGCGGAAATCCGTTATCCGTTTGAAGTCAGCGATGCGGTACAGACAGTGCTCCAGATCCACGAGGACTGGTTCAACTTGCGCGTGGAACGGCAGTTTTCCAAGATCATCGAAGCCCTGACCACCCGTTGGCGCACATATCCAACCGATCTTGGCGCAGTCGCGGAACTTGCGAGTTTCAAAGGTCACGAGCCTGCGTTGGTAGATTACCTGCTGGGCGCCCCCCAAGATCGTGGTTTGCGTTTCGACGCATTGATGTCGGCGACGGGCAAAGGCGCAGAACCCCTAGCGCGCCAACTGTCTCGTTTTCTGGCGTGGGCGATAGAAGACTTAAGGCTCCTGAACGAGATTTTGGAGAGTACGCCCAATTGGCTTACCGGTCTCAAGAGGTTCAGCAAACTGCCGTCTTGGCTAGCCGGCCACCCGAATTCATCGGGGCTGCGATATACACTTTGGGACAGCCTTAGCGACGATATAGAAGCCCGCATCGCGGTCTTCACTTTGGGCAAACACCTTCAAGAGAAAGCTCCTTCTGGGTCAACAATAAGTGCATCGGTGGCGCTGTCCCATCTTTTCCGCGCAACCCCTGAGGCTCGGGAATTGAAGTTGGACTTGCCGTCTGCACAGGCGCTCAAAGACTTTGAAACGACCGGGGTGAGGTACGCGTGGGCAACACTCCCGGCCGAGGATGATAAGGTCGCGGCGTACACTTTCGCCGAGATCCTCGGCATGGCGGGCGTCACCGGTGGGAGTAAACGACAGCATGTGACAGAGATCATACGACGGCGCGCCGTGGGCTCGAAGACTGCCAAAGCGTCAATCAAAGCGTTCTGGACCGAGTTGCTGATCTTTTTTGCGCCGTAAGCTCGATCCGAGCCGAGGCTACCTTATGACAGACCGCACACGGGTTAAGCCCTGGTCGCTGCGAGTTTTCTTCGTCCAGCCTGCCCAGGTCCGAGGATTACGCGTTGACGAGGTGGCGCCAGAAGATCGGCCGGCTTTGATCCTGCTGCGTCATTCGCGCGGTGATACGGTCAAAAGCCGAGACGTCGTAGTCTCTGAGCTGGCGCAGTGCGTCAAGAACGGGCTCCACCATGCGCGAAGAATGCCCCGGCAAGTTCGACAGAAAGCCTGGCGCAAACTCAAGCCAGGACATGCGCGCCAGCAGCTGGGGCAAAGGTTCACCCAGCGTTGTCACCGCCGATTGCATGAAACCCATATACTTGTCAGTTAACCAAGCTGTGTCATTCCCTAGGCTTGCGAGCACGTCCATCCCCGTATCGAACGCACGCAAAATTTGGTTTAAATCATCGAACGTCCACGCAGAAAGATCGCGGCTAAAACCGGTGCGAAAGTCCACCATTCGGTCGCGTAGGGTCGCGCCGTCGGCACTGCGGCCCCTAGGTCCAACAACCCGATCAACAACTGCGGGCATCAAATCGTAGGCCGAGGTGTTATGGACATCGGTGGACGCCATCAGCCGCGCGCGGGCGGTCACGTAAGCGGCATCACCCGGCGGATCGTCCGGGTCGGCAAAGCGCAACCGCGATTGATCGAAGAGTTGGAACGACACGCCCGGAAACCGCACACGATACCCGACAGCAAAGCTGGCCCAGCGCAGTTGGTCAGGTGTGAGTGATGCCAGAAGCGCCGGAAGCGGAGCAGCGTTCGAATGGGGCAAAAGCCTGGTGTGAAGGATCACGCTCGGCATTCCAAGCCCAGCAGGAAACTTGGCGAAGTCGACGGGTCCTTCAGCCGTCCAGGCGGGGGTTGAAGCAAGCTTCATATCTACACCGGGCTGCGGCGGATTACCGGCAACAAGCCGTTTGCGGATAGGTCCGGTTTGGATCAGCCATTCCGCCGCATGGGATGCAATTTCGGCGGCATGATGTTGCCACACATCCGACGGCACCCGAAAAGTGACCTGTTCCATATGGTTGGTCTGCAGACGACTGTCGCGGCCCAAAAGATGCGGTGCATCTGGATCGTGGCGCAAATAACGTTGGCATGCCAGGTAAACAAAATCCCCGACAACCCGCACGGTCCAAGCACCGGAGCGTGCCGCCGCCGGATCGAGAAAGCCCAACCCTTCGTTCCACCGCGCTTCGGGCGGCGGCGTTGCGGCCGCACGGAACGTAGCGTCAAAGGCGTCCGGCGCGACGACAAATTCGTGGCCCAGTCCGGTTATAGCCGTCTCGTCGTCCGGGTCGATGGATTTGGAAAAAATCGCCACGTCGAGCGCCACGCTTTTGGCAGTCTCTGCCCAGTTAGTCGCGTCAGGGAGTGCGCACCGCGCGCCATCGCCCGCACGCGGACCGAAATCCTTCGGTTCATAGAACATTTTTTCTGCCCTGCCTCTAATGAGGTTCTGATGATTATACGGCATAGAACTCCGTTCAACTCAATACACACTCGGAGCCACCACCTGTATCGGCAGTAATCAGCGAATGTGTTCATAACGTGGCGCCTACCGGTGATACGCCGTGCGCCGCCGTTTCCGTTGCTCCTATATGACGAACAAAGAG
>JBCCMR010000166.1:0-7355 GCA_039026255.1 Pseudomonadota bacterium | reverse complement strand
TCCTTTTCTCGGGTCAGTGTGTCCCCCAGAAAGCCCACCCGATCTACCGAAATACCACCGAGACCCGGGGCATTGGAGTAGAGCTGATTGCGGCTGTTGAAGTGGTGTTCCTTTATCGCGCGACCAGCGGCATTTTTGGGAAACAAGTCCTCCACTTTTTCATGAAGCACCAAACGCCCGATACTCGCGCGGGTCAGGTTTACCGCTGGACGATTTTCGCTCGGACCGACCTGCGGCGTGTGTTCGACATTCAAAAAGGTAACGTTGCGCAGCCGCATTTCCTCTGCCACGCGCAAGTCGGACGCGTTGAGTGCGACGCGTGTCTTATTTGTCGCCTCATTGCCGACGACGATGAAATCACCGCGCACCCGTACCCGATTCATGTGCAAGATCAGATTGCCGTTTGTATCGTCGTCAATCAGAAGGTCGCCGCCAAAGCCGGCCTGTCCGATGCGCATGCTCTCCAGCGAAAGGTGCAGCGGGCTGGGATTTATATGCTTTCCGCGGTGCACGCGGAACGTGCCCGACACCTCGCATCCGTGGGCGTCTAGGGAAAAGACCCGTTTTAGAGAACTGCTAATCTCTTCGTTGAAGCGGAAGTCTACCCCGCGGGCGCGCATGTCGGCCAGCAGGACGCTACAGCGCGACGTGTGTCGTTTCCCGTCTCCGCCTTCGTCTGGGTCGACCAATGCGAATTCGCAGTTTTTGAAGCTGACCCGGGCAAAATCGCTGCCCGAAAGCACAAGCGGCGCCAAAAAATTACAATTGTCGAATTCCACATCCGCGTGGCCGTAAGCCATGTTGCCCAGATCTATATACCCGTCATCTTCGACCGTGATCGTGCAATCCTTAACCGTGACACGGGAATACTCCTCAAGGTTCTTGCGGACCTGGTCGCGAAATTCCGGGGCTGCAAGTGTGCCCCTGACAGTACCGTCAATCACAACCTCGTCCTCCTCGGGACCTGAAATATCCGACATCGTACAATCGCCCCTAGAAATGCCGGCCCCAAAACAGCCAAAACCCGGGCGGCATTGAATAAAATAAGCGCTTCACTTACCTGTAAAGCAAGGGAATTGTGACGGTGGCACGACAGGCCGCGTCGCGATCAAATTCTGGAAACGGTGCGAATGACCTCATTTTTCGCGGGCCGCTCGCCTATTGCGGTAAGCCTGATCTGCCTAGCCTTTGTCGGCGGGGCTATCGGGCTTCTGAGCTTTCTCCCTGAAGACGCCATAAGGGTTGTCGGCGTTCTTGGCATTGCATGGGGCACTGTCATGATCGACCGGGCCATTGTGTCCGAAGAACGTGCCCGCCCTGACGGCGCAAGCAACAAGCTTTTGTTGGTCCTGCGCGCGGCGATTGTGCTTTCAGCGGTGTCGTTTGCGACCACACTTTTTGGGATGCTGAGCTTTGTGGCCGGATCAAGCGAAGACGGCGACATCGGGCGCCAGTCGGTAGGTTGGTTCATCAGCTTGGGCACAACCTTTGGCATTCAGTTCATAATGCTAATCATCGCCTTGGTTTTGGGGGAACGTTTGATCGGCCTTCGGCCGCGGTTCGACGACAAGATCCACAAGGAGTTCGACGATCTAGAGGATGATCGCCCGCAGAACAGAAATGCGGTTTGGTTGCGGGTTACGCTTGTTCCTTTGGCGGTGCTTATAGGCGCTGTAGCGGCGGTCATGCTCGGGCTGTTTCCTGCGTTCGATCTGGACACCGCCCTCAGAGAGGTGAACCTTGATCTGGTTTTCCGCATATCGGTCGGCATCTTGCTGGCGCTTCTGGCCTTGGGCCTTTTGCAATTTTCCCTTGCAAAAACAAATCTTTGGCAACCGCTGAGCCTTCTTTTTCTCCTTTTTGTCTACGTAGGGACGCTTGCCGTTTCGTCGCTTTTCTCTTTTGACAGCTACTACGGCATCCTTCTTACCGAAAGCGATCAAGAACAGCGCAAAGGCTCCATCATTCGCGAAGACACAACGCAGATGTTCATCACCGCGCGCACATCTCTTGATCAGCAGATGACCAACCTGCGCGAAGGCCCCCTTTCGGACCAGATTGAAGAGGTCGTTCAGGGCGGTATCGACGCGTTGATTACTAACGCGCGCAATTTGGAAGCTGAGTTCGAGCGTGACGCAAGGCTACAGCAGGATGAACAAGAAGCCCTTAATACACGCATCGACGAGCGAATCGCAGCATTGCGCACGGACCGGGAGCGCGACGTGGCCGAAGCTCTCGGCGCCCTGGGGCAGATAGAAACCCTGCGCGAGCGGGTCGCGATTTTGCAAGCCCGCCGAGACGAAGCGCAGGCGGACGCAGCCCAGACCCGCGCCGCACTTCAGACGGTGCAGGAAAACATCAACAACCTGCGTGCTTGGGCCGACTGCGAAGAGTTGGGCCGCACGGACGGTGTATGCGAGCTCGCACCGATCCCCATGACCGGTGTGCCTGATTGCGGCAGCCGATGCCTTGGGTACCGCGCCGACGCCACCAACCTGGAAAGCGTTGAATTGCCCCAGGCCCAGCGCGCCGCTGCAACCGCCCAGGAGAGGTTCGAAGCCGCTGACTCTGAATTGCAAACGACTACCGTGCGCCTTGAAGCTGCAGCTGGGTCAGTCCAGTCGACCGAGGGCGCGATTTCGCCTGCCGCCCAGCGCGCGCGCGACATCTCAGACCGCTACGACGCGCAAATTGCAGAGCTTGAGGAGCAGAAGTCCCTGGGTCTGGTGCGCGCGCAACAGACTGGATTTGATATCGGCGCCCTCTCGGCGGCCTATGCAGCGTTCAAAAGCAACCCAGGGCCAGAAACGCTCAGCTCCTACGATACCACTTGCCGCACCACCCGAGACACGCTTTTGCGCATCGGCGTTCAGGACGCATCTGTGCGAGAATTCGACTGCCAACCCGCGGCCATGTCGACACTCGCGACCCAAGCCAACCGGGTGCAAAACACGATCGCAGCTTTCGACGCCAGTTGTGGTTCAACCACAATCAGCCCAGCCAGTGCCGTAACTGCGGCGCTCGCTGCCGCTCAGGCGCCTGGCTCGGTTGCCCCGACCGCCGAAGCCCCTGAAGGCATCGGCCGTGATACGCCGACTGCGCCTGGAACAGGAAATGCCGAGCCACCGGCATCCGCCGTCCAGACACAGACGCAACCACCTGCGGCGATTTCCCAGAGCGCCGCCAACGACGACGCGTCGCTGCGGCGCATTGTGGACCGCACGCGCGCCTGTCTCGCGGTTGCAAACCTGGGCCAAACAGATGTGATCAACGCTAACCGCGCCCTGACGGAACTAGAAAGCACCTACCTTAGCGACAGTCCGAGCATTCGCCGCGCGGTCAACGACCTGGTCCGCGGAAACGGTTTTGCCATAGGGGCCGCGTCAGCCGCGGTCTTTGTGGATGTGCTTATCCTGTTTGTTGGCCTTCTGGTCGCCATGAGCCGTGACAGCACGCTTTATGACAATCCCCTGAACCCGCAGGTCATGGATGTGGAAGATCGTTTGTCGCGAACCGCGGCCTGGTACGCGCCGGATCAACAAGAAGCGACCGGCATGCGCATCTTTTTTCAGTATTTACAGCAGCGTTACCTAGATGGCGACGAGGGGCGCATGGGGGTGGCCAGTGATGAAATCTATCGCACCGCCATTGATCCTCACGCGGTGCGCCCGGAACACAAACGGCTGGTGAACGCGGTCGTCAACGCCCTGCCCGCCCGCTATAAGCGCACGGTGAAATTCCGGCCCTTAGCCAGTGGCGGCCGCGGAGAAGCCGTACCGACCACGGCCATTAACGGCACCATCGTGTCCTACATCGCCCGTAAGGCGCACCAAGTCCCCGAAGGCGGCACCATCGGCGAAGTCTATGACTTGGACGCGGACGACTTTAGCGGCGGAAACCGGGGGTTCCGGGCTCTGCGAAATCAATCCAACCCAGATGATAACCGCCGTGGCGGCGGCTCAGGTAGCTCGCTTGATGATGATCTGAACGGGGGCAAAGACCCAAAAGTCTAGGGCCAGCGTACTTTACCCCGCCCCGTCAACACCGGCTGACGGTGGAACGCCGCGGTGGCCGCGGAGGTGAAAACGCCATAGCATGGCTGCGAAGACAGAAAGCCAAGCTCGATGCCACGCCGACCCATTCGCCCGCAGCCGCACACCCCGCCAGGGATGGCCGCCCCATGAGCGGCGCGGCCTTTGTGATCGAAGCCGCGCGCTGGTGGCTCTGGGCCGGGGCGGCGGTGGCTGCAGCCTTCCTAGCCATCGGCATCGACCGCGTGGACGAAGACGCCCGGGGGGCCTACGCGTTCCGACCGCTTCTCGTGCCGGCCATCCTTTTGGTCTGGCCGCTTGTGCTCTGGCGGTGGGGGCGCTTGGAACTGGGCGGTGGCGACTGGGCCGCGCGTTACCGACCGCCGCGGGCAGTGCACCTGCCAGTGGCGCTTATTCTGGCGGCCGCTTTGGCGTTTGCGCTCGTGGCCGGGCTTGCGGTGCGCCAGACCTGGCCCGCAAACGTGTCCCCGATGCAGATCGCCCCACCTGGGACGGTTGAGCCATGAGTGTCAAATACACCCCCGTCCAGTGGAACCGCTTCAAATGGGGCTATGACGCGGTGCTCATCGCTAGCACGGCGCTTTTCCTTTGGATATTTGTCGATCTCGCCCCCGGCATCCTAAGCCATGAACGCCCCATCGACCGCAACATCCACAACGCCCGCGCCTTCGGCGTTTGCGCGTTCCTGATGCTGACGGTGATCCTGTGCATCGGGCCCCTGGCCCGGCTCGACCGGCGCTTTTTGCCGCTTCTTTACAACCGGCGCCATTTCGGGGTTCTCACTGCCGCGGTGGCCACCACTCACGCCTATTTCATCCTCAACTTCTACTTCAATTTCTCCCCCGTCGACAAATTCGAAGCCGCGCTTCTCTCGAACGCCAGCTATGGCCAATTGTCGGGCTTCCCGTTCGAGGCTCTGGGCATCTTCGCCCTGCTGTGCCTTTTGATCCTAAGCGCCACGAGCCACGACTTCTGGATGAAATTCCTGACCCCGCCGGTCTGGAAGGCGCTCCACTACCTGATTTACCCGACCTATGCCGCGGTGGTTGGGCACGTGATGCTGGGCACGCTCCAGGATCAGGATCACCAGGGCTTCACGGTGATCGTGCTGGTCGGCGCGGTACTTGTGGCAGCGCTGCATCTTGGGGCAGCGGTGCGCGAACGGGTGCGCTTGCCCGCCCCGGCGCCCTGGTTGCCGGTGGCCCATGCGCTCAGCATCGCAGACGGACGCGCGCGCATCGCGGTCTTGCCCACGGGCGACCGTGTGGCGGTCTTCCGCATGGGCGACCACCTCAGCGCCATCGCCAACGCCTGCGCCCACCAGAACGGCCCCCTGGGCGAGGGCCGCATTATCGATTGCCTGGTGACCTGCCCTTGGCACGGGTTCCAGTATGACGTCACCAACGGCCGCTCTCCGGCGCCGTTCACAGAAAGGGTCCCCACCTATGGGCTGCGCCTTGAGGACGGCATGGTCTACGTGAACCCCCAGGCGAACCCGCCGGGCACCTATGTGGCACCGCTTTTCGCGCCGCACGACCCAATCACGCCGGTTGCCGAGGGCAAAAGCGCCAAACGGGATCAAAACGACCCGGCCGCAGACGATCCGGCCGAAGGCGGTCCCGCCCATGTCTGAGCCGCAAAAGACCCCCGCCCCCCGACCCGAAAACCCCGGCGACGCCCTCGAAACGGGCCCCTTCTTCGTGGGCTTCTTCGCAGTGCCCCATGGGCTGCGCGCCTTTCTACTAGGTATGGCGATTGGGCTTATGATCCTAGCGGGCGGACTGGCCTATGCCATCGGCACCACCCAGGACGATCCGGGCGACGGCGCCTTCCGCTTTGACCTTGGCCGCCAAACCGTGACCGGCGTAGTGGAACTGACGCCCATTCCTGTGCTTCACGTCACCGAAGGAACCGAACAGATCCCCGCCGGGCACACGCTGATGATGTCCGGCCCCGGTAAGCGCGGCGTCCTAACCCGCCCGGCGGCAAAACAGGGGCAGTTGGCGCAGGTCTCGGGCGTGCTCTTGCAGCGCGGGACGCTAGACATGCTCCAGGTGGCCGGACGCCGCAACGCCTTCCAGGCGGTCGAAGGCCCCGCCCCCATGCCTGAACCCGTGGACCTGGGCCGCTGGCGCCTGGCCGGAGAAATCTGCGACGGCAAATGTCTTGCCGGGGCTATGCGTCCGGGGCGCGGCCTGGCCCACAAGGCCTGCGCCAACCTCTGCGTTCTGGGCGGGGTGCCGCCGGTCTTTGTGTCCACCCAGCCCGTCGAGGGGTCCGAGTTCCTGCTGATCGCGGGCCCCGACGGCACGCCCATCCCCGAGGCGGTCTACGACTGGATGGCCCAATTCATATCGGTCAAAGGCCAGATCCGCCGCCACGGCGACCTTTTGGTCTTTGCCATGGACCCCGCCAGCATCCGGGCCCTCCCGTGATTGGCCGGGTCCTGTTGCTTTTGACCGTGGCGACGGTCGGGCTTGCGCTGTTTTACGTGTCGCGATTTTGGGATTTCCGACTCTGGGGCAACGACGGGCTCTTTGGGATCCGGATGCTGCGCCCCCAGGGGGAGCTTGTGGCGGTCTGGTTGCGCGGTACACCGCTGGCGCCTTACGAGCTTTTGATCTGGGCGGTGGGGTCATTCCTGACGCTCAGCGCCCTGCAATGGACGCTCGACCGCATCCGCGGGCTTTTTACCCGCGCGCCAAACCCCTGAAACCGGTCGCCCAAAAAGCCCCCGGTGCCCAGCGGGTGGGTCGCGGGACAGGGCCACGGGCGCGTCAACCGCATAGGGGTGGGGCGTGGTGCCGGGGGCGGCGGTAAGGTTGCCTCACACGAACCGGTTGACCCAATTCTCCAACCGCTCCTGGCGGCCTGACCGGGGCTCAGGGTTTACCTCCTCCCCCACCACCCGTGTGAAGGCATCGTCCAACCCGCCCGCCAAAAGCGCGCGGCCTGCGTCAGTGTCCCAGCCCGCATAGCGCGCGGCGCGCGCCGCTTCGAGCCCGCCATCTTCAAGCATCGCCGCGGCGGCCTTTAGGCCCCTGGCGCACACGTCCATGGCCCCCACATGGGCGGCCACCAGATCCGCCGGGTCCAAAGATTGGCGCCGGATCTTGGCGTCAAAGTTGGTACCACCGGTGGTAAAGCCGCCCGCCTTGAGGATTTCGTAATAGGCCAGCGCCACCTCCGGCACGGAGTTGGGGAACTGGTCCGTGTCCCAGCCGGACTGGTAGTCGTTGCGGTTCATGTCGATGGACCCGAAGATGCCGAGCGATGCCGCCATTGCCAGCTCATGCTCAAACG
>JBCCMR010000165.1:0-7410 GCA_039026255.1 Pseudomonadota bacterium | reverse complement strand
GACCGCATCCGGGTGAACGCGCTGATGCCCGGCTGGGTGTTGACCGATCGGCAGATGGAGCTTTGGGCCACGCCCGACGGGCTTGCCGCGCACCTGGAACGCCAGTGCCTGCCGGAACATCTGGTGAGCGATGACATCGTCGACGCCACGCTTTTCCTAGCGTCAAAGGCCAGCCGCATGATGACGGGCCAGGCGCTGGTCGTCGACGGCGGAGTGGTGGTGACCGGATGACGGAGCACGCCCCAGCGGTGGATTGGATTGCCGTGGATTGGGGCACGTCGAACCTGCGCGCTGCGGCTATGGCAGGCGACCGCGTAGTGGAAACCCGCCAAAGCGACCGCGGCATGGGGGCGCTTGGCCCCGGTGACTTTGCCCCCGCTCTTGAGGCGATCTGCCATGGCTGGCCCACGGCGGCGCCGGTTTTGGCCGCGGGCATGGTCGGTGCGCGCCAGGGCTGGGTGGAGGCGCCCTATTTGCCAGCCCCCTGCGCGCCGCCGGGACTGGCTCAGGCCGCGCGCGCGCCGGGCCCGCGGGAGGTTTGGGTTCTGCCCGGGGTTTGCCAGGCCCGCCCGGCGGACGTGATGCGCGGCGAAGAAACCCAAATCGCCGGCTGGCTTGCCCGGGCGCCTGATTTTGACGGGGTGCTCTGCCTGCCCGGGACCCACAGCAAATGGGTGCGCATTAGCGCAGGCGAAATCGTTTCATTTCAGACCTTTATGACCGGTGAGCTGTTCCAGACCCTGACGCGCCATTCGGTTTTGCGCCACACGGTCACCGGCGACGGCTGGGACGACGCGGCCTTTGCAGTGGCGCTGGGCGATGCACTTTCGCGGCCCGCAGCGGTGGCGGCGGCGCTCTTTGGGCTTCGTGCGCAGGCGCTTCTCGACGGGCTCGACCCAGGCACCGCCCGGGCGCGGCTTTCGGGGCTCTTGATCGGGCTGGAACTCGGCGCCGCGCGGCCCTACTGGTTGGGGCAGGCGGTCGGGTTGATCGGGTCGGACCGGGTCACGGGGGTCTACGGCGCTGCCCTAGGCGCCCAGGGGGTGCCGGTAGAAAGCGCCGACGGCCAGGCCATGACCCGCGCGGGCCTTGTTGCGGCAAAAGGGGGGACTTGATGCGCCATATCATTGCAATCCTGCGGGGCATCACCCCGGACGAGGCGGCGCCCATGGGCGCGGCCCTGGTGCGGGCGGGTATTACCCGCATCGAAGTCCCGCTCAACAGCCCCGATCCCTTTGTCAGCATCGCTGCCCTGGCCCGCACCCTGGGCGACAGCGCCTTGGTGGGGGCGGGCACCGTGCTTGACCCCGCCGAAGTGGAGCGTGTGGCCGACGCGGGCGGGCGCATCGTCGTCTCGCCCGACTGCAACCGCGCGGTCATCGAGCGCACGAAAGGGGTGGGTCTTCTGAGCTATCCGGGCGTCATGACCCCGACGGAGGCATTTGCCGCGCTCCGCTTCGGGGCCGATGGGCTGAAGCTTTTTCCCGCAAACCTGATCACCCCGGCGGGACTGGCCGCGTTTCGGGCGGTGTTGCCTGCGGGCACCGCCACCTACGCGGTGGGCGGTGTCGGGCCGCGGGACTTTGACAGTTGGTTTGCCGCCGGTGTGACCGGCTTCGGCATCGGATCGTCGCTCTACGCCCCCGGGCGCAGCGCCGCTGATACGGCCGCGCGGGCTCAGGGGATGGTGGATGCCTATGACGGGGCGGTGCACCTATGATGGAAGTCTTCGACAACCGCGTGTGCGCCCTGGGCGAAGGCCCGCTTTGGCACCCGGAGCGGCGCCAGCTTTACTGGTTTGACATCCTGGGCAAGCGGCTTTTGACGCGCAGTGGCGCGGGCGAAGAAGGCGCCTGGAACTTCGACCTTTGCGTCAGCGCCGCAGGCTGGGCGGACCGCGACCGGCTGCTCATTGCCAATGAAGAGGCACTTGTGGTCTTTGACCTTGGCACCGGCGCGTCGACCCATGTCTGTGACTTGGAGCGCACGAACCCGCTGACACGTTCGAATGACGGGCGTGCAGATCCCATTGGCGGCTTCTGGATCGGCACCATGGGCAAAGACCACGAAGCCTACGCCGGCGCCATCTACCGGTGGTACCGGGGGGAACTGCGCCAGCTTTTCGACCGCATCACGGTGCCCAATTCGATCTGTTTTTCCCCAGATGGGGCCTGGGCCTATTTCACCGATACCTGGTCAAAACGGGTGCAGCGGGTCGCGCTCGATGCCGAAGGCTGGCCCGCCAGGGCGCCCGAAGTCTTTGTGGATCTGCGTGAGAACGGGCTCAATCCGGATGGGTCGGTCGTAGATGCCCAGGGACGCCTGTGGAACGCCCAGTGGGGCGCCCACCGCATCGCCTGCTACGGTCCCGATGGGCGGCTTTTGGAGACCGTCGAATGCCCCGCCGAGCAGGTGTCCTGCCCGGCTTTCGGCGACGGACAGATATTTGCCACCAGCGCAGCGGTGGGGCTCCACGGGGCGGTGGAGGGGCTGACCTATGCCGCACCCACCGCCGTGCGGGGGCAGCCCGAACACCGGGTGGTGCTGTGATCCGCACGCTTGGGGTCTGTTACTACCCCGAGCAATGGGACGAAGCAATTTGGTCCCGAGACGCGGCGCGGATGGTCGACCTAGGTCTGACCTGGGTGCGCATCGGCGAATTTGCCTGGTCGCGCATTGAGCCCGAACCCGGGCGATACGATTGGGGCTGGCTGGACCGGGCAGTTGATGTGCTGACCGACGCCGGGCTGCGCGTGGTGATGGGCACGCCCACCGCCACGCCGCCCCGGTGGATGCTAGACCGGCACCCGGACATGCTGGCCTGCGACGCCGATGGTCGCCCCCGGGGCTTTGGCTCCCGGCGCCACTACTGCTTTAGTCACGCCGGATACGCCAAAGACTGTGACCGCATCGTTACGGCCATGGCCGACCGTTACGGCCATCGGGTAGCGGCCTGGCAGACCGACAACGAATACGGCTGCCACGATACGGTGCTGAGCTATTCGGACGCGGCACGGGATGCCTTTCGGGCCTGGCTTTCGGCGCGCTACGGGACCGTGGCGGCGCTGAACGACGCTTGGGGCAACGTCTTTTGGTCGATGGAGTACAGCAGCTTTGACCAGGTTGATCTGCCCAACCTTACTGTGACAGAGCCGAACCCCGCCCACGGGCTGGCTTTTCGGCGATTTTCATCAGATCAGGTACGTGCATTTAATGCCCGCCAGGTGGCAATCCTGCGGGCGCGGACGCCAGCGCCCCTGGCCCACAATTACATGGGCCGCGTCACCGATTTTGATCACTACGCCGTGGGGGATGACCTGGATATCGCATCCTGGGACAGTTATCCCCTGGGGTTTCTTGAAGACCGGGTAGGTGCTGATCCGGCCCATCAGGCGGCCTATGCGCGCCAGGGTGACCCGGATTTTCAAGCCTTTCACCATGATCTTTATCGCACGGTGGGACGGGGCAGGTGGTGGGTCATGGAGCAACAGCCCGGTCCGGTAAATTGGGCGCCTTACAACCCCGCGCCACTACCGGGGATGGTGCGGTTCTGGACTTGGGAAGCCTTTGCCCACGGGGCCGAAACGGTCTGCTATTTCCGGTGGCGCCAAGCGCCCTTCGCCCAAGAGCAGATGCACGCGGGGCTTTTGCGCAGCGATGATGCACCGTCACCCGCCTGGCAAGACGTTGCGACCCTGGCGGAGGAATTGGCGCCCTCCGCTGACCCAAAGGCCGCGCCCGCGACGACGCCCAAGACCGCCGCCCAGACCACCTCTCGTGCGCCGGTTGGACTGATCTTCGACTACGACGCAGAATGGGCCTGGACGGCGCAGCCGCAGGGTCGAGGCCTAAGCTATTTTGCACTGGTTCTTGATATTTACCGGTGCCTTCGACGGCTTGGCCAGTCGGTAGATATCCTGCGGCCTGACGGGCGCGACCTGCAGGAGTATTCCCTGGTTTGCGTGCCCGGCCTGATGCATTTGCAGGACGGATTGCGACAGGCGCTTGAGATGGTGCCGAGCCATGTGCTTTTGGGACCGCGTACAGGCGTCCGTGACCGCGAGGGGCGCACAGCGGTGCCTTTTGGCCCTGGTTTGGCGGGATTGGATGCCCGGGTGACCCTTTCGGAAACCTTGCGCCCCGACACGCCCATGGCTGTCGATGGCGGCGGCGCGTTTGTTGGTTGGAGAGAAGCGCTTGAGGGTGCCGCGGAGGCCTGCTTTCACCTAGCCGACGGTCGCCCGGCGATGGTTGAAACCGGCCGCCTGGCCTATCTGGCAGGTTGGCCTGACGACGTGCTGGCCGACCGGGTTTTAGCGCGGGGGCTTGCCCAGGCGGGGCTAACGCCGGAGCCGCTCCCCCCGGGGGTGCGTCGTCGCAATACCGCCACCGAACGGTTTTGGTTCAACCACAACTCTGAGGAGGTGGAGGTGTCGGGCCGCATACTTCCTGCGGCAGGTGTTTGGCGCGAAGAAGTGTGATGGCCTTACCCTGGGCAGGGCGCATGCGGCGGTGTTGTTTATGAATATTTGCACAAAAACGAGCGGTCGTCGGTGACCGGTCTGCAAAGGTGTTGCATCAATGACGGTTGGGATGGGCAAACCGTTGACCTCATTACAGCCATATTGCGGAACAAACGCATTGAGTTTGTTGCCTTTTCAAAAACCTATTCGCGTGATGAAATTCGGAAAGGTGGCCGCCTACGGGAGGCGCCTTTTGGTCCGGCGACAGTCTCCGGCGAGGTGCGCAATTAGGCGAATACTCGGCGGTTTTGATCGGGGCTCTTATTCTGGTGTTCCGACCCAGACTAGGGAACGGGCACTTTAACCGCCCGTCCGGGGCAGCGCTCCAATGTGCTAAAAAGTTGCGACTGCGCCACCAGGTCAGACACTATGCTCGCCCCAGTGATCTTTTGCCATCGCTCGTCAATTACTACCCTAAGCAGCAGAGATACTCAGGTTTTGGTTTCCTACGTCTACCTTGATGGCCATCCCCAAAGCGCGCGCCGTTTCGGCCGCTAACGCGAAATGTAGGTCCCGGGCGGTTGGTACCGCCGCCCCGGGTTTGCCGCAGAGCAGCGCCCAAAGTGGAGCAATGTCGCGCGGCGTGGCTTGGGCGGCTGACAGCGTGATGCGTCCGCCGGTGTCTCGGATATCAAGCGTACCGCCGCGGGGAAGCCCATTGTCAGCACACATCATCAGCAAAAGCGCCAATTTCGCCCGAGCGCGCGGCACCGAAACCGGATACCAGACCGGGGTTAGCCGCCGGTCGCGGTACATCAGCAGCAGCGCCTGGGACACCGTACGCCCCGCCACCTGTGCGCTGTCGTCCATCCCTGCGCCGAATGCCAACCGCAGAATGTCGAGCCGCGCGCGCGCCTCTTTCACGGTCTGCACCAACATGTCTTCTTCCGGTCGGGTGCCGAAGCCTGCCAGTTCCAAAAGCTCTATCCCATTGGAGATCGCCATAAGCGGATTGGCCAGGTCGTGGCAGATGCGCGAACCGAGTTTTTCCGCCAGCGCCGCTTCGTCCGTAGCATTTGGCCTGGGCGCCGCCTCAATCGATTGTTCGTGTGCCATGGCCGGTCTCCTATCCCGGGCGCAGGGACCCACGCCTCTTAGGCAGTTTTACAACTGCCCTGGTTGGCATAATTCTGGGTCGTATATTGCCAAGCGTATACCCGTAGAGATTGCATCGTCAAATGCCCCCTTTGCTCGACCCGCCTAGAAAGACCCCGTTTAAAAAAACGGCAAATTCCCGCAGGCGGGCCGCAACCCCTTCTCATTTTGGCATCTATTCGTTTAGAAAGCGTTAATCTTGAGAGGACGCGATGCTCAACGACCGCACCTACCGGGTCAAATTGGCCGAAAGCGATGCCGAGCGCGCGGCGGCCCAGGCCCTGCGCTATGATATTTTTGTGCGCGAAGGGGGGGCCACCCCGACGGTGTCAGCCTCGGGGCGCGAACACGACGACTTCGATGCGGCGGCAGACCAGCTGATCCTTCTAAGTGGTCACGACGTGGTGGGCACTTATCGACTTTTACGTGACGACGCGGCCCGCGACGGCCCGGGTTTTTATTCCGATACGGAATATGACCTAAGCCCACTGACCGCCACCGGTCGCCCGCTTTTGGAACTGGGGCGCACCTGCCTGGCCCCGGCCCACCGAGGCGGGGCGGCGCTGGGTCTATTGTGGCGCGCGGTCGCCGACTACGTCGATCACCACGGGTCCGAGATTGTCTTTGGCGTAGCATCCTTTCCAGGCACCGATGTGGGCGCGCTGGCCGACGGTCTTGCGCTGCTGCACCACCGCTACCGGGCAGACCCTGCGCTCCGCGTGAGCGTGCGCGACGGGGTGACTATGGACCTGCGCGGCCCTGAAGCCATCGACCAACTGCGCGCGGCGCGCACTATCCCGCCGCTTATCAAAAGCTATCTGCGCGCCGGTGGCCGTGTGGGGGACGGCGCCTTTGTGGACCGTATCTTCAACACAACGGACGTCTTTATGGTGCTTGAAACTGCGGCGCTAAGCGGGCTCCGGGGGTTGCCGATTATGGGTCGCCGCGCGGCGTGAACCCGGCCCCCTGGGACGACGGCACCCGCCCCGAAAGGCCCATGCCCCGTGGCCTAGGCCGCTTGCGGGCGACTTGGCGGCTGGCGGCGATTGCAACGCTGCTCTTTGGGTTGCTGCCAGTCTTTCTGATCTGCCGGTTTTTGGGCGCCCGCGGGGCTGCCGCAGGGATCGTATCCTTTGCCATGGCGCGCGCCCTGGCCATCATGGGCATTGCAGTGCGCGTCACGGGTCGGCCCCGGGGCGCTGCGGCGCTGGTGGCCAACCATGCAGGTTGGATGGATATCTTTGTTTTGCACAGCGTTGCTCGGGTGGTTTTTGTATCAAAAATTGAGGTGGCGAGCTGGCCGCTGATCGGCTTTGTGGCGCGCCAGGTCGGCACCGTTTTCATCACACGCAACCCCCGCGAGGCGGGCGAACAGAAAGCCATCTTCGAAGACCGCTTTCAGCGTGGCGAAACCCTGCTCTTTTTTCCAGAGGCCACAAGCACCGACGGACGCCGAGTTCTGCCCTTTCGGTCATCGCTTTTTGCGGCGATCCACGAGGCCGACCGGGGTGTGCAACCGGTGAGTGTTCTCTACCGGGGGCCGCCAGGGGGTGAAGATCGTTTTTACGGCTGGTGGGGGGGCATGGATTTTGCGCCGCATTTTCTGTCGGCGTTGGGCCTGGCGCGTCAGGGACAGGTCGACGTGATCTTCCATCCGATCCTAGAGGCCCGCGATTTTGCACACCGCAAGGCTTTGGCGTCTGCTGCCGAAGACGCCGTGCGCCGCGGGGTGGAAGAGCTTTTGGCAAAGAACTGATGGGCGCAAGTGTGCCTGTCTTCTTGCCTGGTGTCG
>JBCCMR010000164.1:0-7450 GCA_039026255.1 Pseudomonadota bacterium | reverse complement strand
GGCCGCAATATCCTGCGCGCTATCATCGAAAGCGGCCGCACTGACCTAAAGGTGGTGGCGATCAATGATCTCGCGCCGGTGGATAACCTGGCTTACCTGCTGCAGTACGACAGCGTGCACGGTCGCTTCCCCACGCCAGTAACAACAACGGACGGCAGCATTTCCATCGGCGAACACATAATCCCTGTAACGGCCGAACGGGACCCAGCGGAACTGGACTGGGGCGGGGTGGATGTGGCGCTCGAATGCACAGGTATCTTTAAAGACCGCGACGCTGCGGGCAAATACCTGACAGCAGGGGCAGACAAGGTACTGATCTCGGCCCCGGGCAAAGCGGCCGATCGCACTGTCGTATTCGGTGTCAATGACGGTGCGCTACGCCCCAACGACCGCATTGTTTCAAACGCCAGTTGCACCACCAACTGCCTGGCCCCGGTAGCCCAGGCGATTCATCAGGCGTTTGGGATTGAGGACGGTTTAGTCACAACGGTACATGCCTACACAGGCAGCCAACCCACCCTGGATCGGGGCGCAAAAGCCTGGGAACGGGGCCGTGCAGCGGGGGTTTCGATGGTACCTACTTCTACAGGTGCGGCCAAAGCAGTGGGGCTTGTACTGCCGGAACTGGACGGACGCCTCAACGGCTTTGCCATCCGGGTACCAACGCCCAATGTCAGTTGCATAGATTTTACCTTCACCGCAACAAAACCGCTCGACCGGCAAGCTATCAATCATGCCTTGGCGGACATGGCGGCGCAGGTGCCAACCGTGTTGGGAACAAGCGACGCACCCCTTGTGTCAATCGATCTTAACCACGACCCAAGGTCGGCTGTGGTGGCGCTCCCCGAAACGCATGTGCAAGGGCGCATCGGGCGGGTCCTGGCATGGTATGACAACGAATGGGGATTTTCTAACCGTATGGGCGATGTGGCCTCGGTAATGGGCGCGCTGCAGTAAATCATAGGATAGTGCAATTTCGTACTTGTATGGTGCGATATCGTATTATATATGTAGTACGAAATCGCATTACAGGAGTTTCCCATGCCATCTCGTCGCGCTTTTCTCCGTATCCTTGGCGGCGGCACGGTTGTCGCCGCTGCCGGGACCGGAGGTTTCCTAGCCACCCGGACGCCGGCCCACGCCCTGGCCCCCTGGGACGCCGCGCCAGGCTACAACGACACCCGCAAACGCATCCTAGCCCATGCTCTTTTGGCACCGAACCCCCACAACCGACAGCCGTGGTTGGTAGAACTTTCCGGCGACAATGCTGTAATCCTGCACCGGGACAAAAGCCGAGAACTACCGGAAACGGACCCCTTCAACCGGCAGATTTTCATCGGCCTTGGCTGCTTTACGGAGCTCATGGTCATCGCCGCAGGGGCTGAAGGGCTAAGCACTGACCTAACGCTTTTCCCTGAAGGTGAAGAAGGTCCGGTTTTCCGTGCGGTCTTTGCTCCGGGCGGTAATCCGGACCCCTTGGCGGCCCATATGCTGACCCGCCGGTCCCAGAAAGAACCCTATGAAGATCGCTTACCAGAACCCGAAAAGGTTGCCGCACTGGAGCCGTTGGCACGCGTTATAACGGATACCGACCTCGTCGCAGACCTGCGCGACCTGACCTGGGCAGCCTTCCAGCGAGAGGTCTACACACCCGCGACCTTGCAAGAGTCCGTGGACCTGATGCGCGTAGGCAAGTCCGAAATCAATGCGAACCCCGACGGGATCGAACTGACCTCCCCCTTTCTCGACGCCCTGCGCCGAGTGGGCTTACTAACCAACGATATCCTGGCAAATCCAGATCACCCAAGTTTTCAGGGCGTGCTCGACGACTACCGCGCAGTCTGCTACGGGACGCCCGCTTTTGTTGTTGTGACAAGCACAGGAAATACTCGCTTCGACCAGATCAAAGCCGGGCGAACTTGGCTTCGGCTTAACCTGACGGCGACCGGGCTCGGACTTGGGGTGCACCCTATGAGCCAGGCTTTGCAAGAGTTCCCAGAAATGGCCGAACACTACGCCAAGGCACACAGTCTCTTGGCAAAGCCGGGGGAAACGGTTCAAATGCTGGCGCGGCTTGGGTACGGCCCGGCCTCAAACCCCACGCCACGCTGGGGACTGGAGACCCGCATCGTCGATGGATAAAGCAGAGGTGCAGATGTTTTACCGGTTCTTTACGGAAATCGGGATCATCCACCAACTGGGGCGCGCCGTAATCGAGGCGCGCTTTCCGAGCGACATCACCACTACCCACTTCGGTGTGTTAGGTCACCTGATGCGCCGCCCGGATGGGCAGACGCCGCTTGACTTAGCAACTGCGTTTCAGGTGCCAAAAACAACCATGACCCACATGATCAAAGTGCTTGTGCGCCATGGGTACGTGGAGGTGACGCCCCACCCCGAAGATGGCCGGTCAAAGCTGGTCCGAACAACCGAGGCGGGTAAAGCGTTTATCAGCGAAAGCATGGTTGCCATGGCGCCCGAGTTTGGCACGCTTGTAGATCGCATTGGCGCCGACGCGGTGGAAGCCCTACTGCCTGGGCTAGCGCGCATTCGCGAAACCATGGACGCGATGCGCGACCCATGAAACGCCGCACTTGGGTTCCCAACAGGTCTGAGGATTTGGTAACACGCATCGCCGCCGGGGTGCCCGGTGCGGACGGCGCGGCCCTCGCCGCACGCCTCAATTCCCTGGCGGATGAAAACACCGCCATCCATTGCGCGCGCGCCTTTAATCTGAACCCTGCGACAAACGTAATGAACCCCGCAGCGGCAGCCATGATGGCGCGCGGACTGGGGGAGCGGCCGTCGCTTGGCTATCCCGGCGACAAATACGAAACTGGGCTTGGCGCTATCGAAGAGATCGAAGTGATCACCGCCGCGCTCGCCTGCGAGGTCTTTCAGGCCGACTACGCTGAGGTCCGGGTCGGGTCGGGTGCCCTGGCGAACCTCTACGTCTTTATGGCCACTTGTCGGCCCGGGGACACGATAATTGTACCACCTCCGGACATCGGCGGCCACGTAACCCACCACCCAGCGGGTTGCGCGGGGCTTTACGGGCTTAGGTCTATTTCAGCGCCAGTTGCAGCAGACGGCTATACCGTAGACGTCGCCGGCCTACGTGACCTGGCGGAGCAAGAAAAACCGCGGCTGATCACCCTGGGCGGGTCCCTTAACCTGTGGCCCCACCCGGTGGCTGAGGCGGCGCGGATCGCCCGCGATGTGGGCGCGCAGCTTATGGTGGACGCGGCGCACCAATGCGGGATGTTCGCCGGTGGTATCTGGCCGGACCCCCTAGCCGAGGGCGCCCACGTAATGACCATGAGCACTTACAAATCGCTCGCCGGGCCACCGGGCGGTCTCATCGTGACAAATGACGCTGAAATGGCAGAACGGCTCGACCGGATTGCCTTCCCCGGGATGACCGCAAACTTTGACGCAGGCCGCGTGGCGGCGCTTGCGGTGACACTTTTGGATTGGCAGGCCCGGGGACAGGCCTACGCCCAGCGCATGGTGGACCTGGCGCAGGGATTGGCGAAGGCGCTTCTGGACGAGGGCGTACCCGTCTTCGGCGACGCCAAAGCCACCGGGTCGCATCAGTTTGCCCTGGAAGCTGGCCCGCTGGGCGGGGGGCAGACAGCGTCCCAGCGGCTGGAACAAGCGGGTTTTTTAACATGCGGCATCGGCTTGCCCCGCGCACCGGTGGAGGGCGATCTCAACGGGCTGCGCATCGGTACGCCAGAATTGGCCAGGATCGGAGTAGCGCCCCAAGACATTCCCCGCATGGCCCGCTTGATCGCCCTTGGGTTAAACGGAGCCCAGGTCGGGGCGGAGGTCGGCGCCTGGCGCAAAACCTTCACCGGTGTGCACTACACACTTTGAACAAGCTTCGGGTGGCTAGACGCGTCGGGCGCAGGAGTCAGGCCGTTCACCGTTCGGTCATCTGGTAAAGCTAGCAAATTTATGCAGCGAAATTCGCCGAAAACATTTTCCCCGTGACCCGAATGGTTGCCCGGATCCCAAAGGAAAGAGCGGTGCCAAAAACAGCGGTAACCTTCGCTCAAAAGCACTTCAAAAATACCTTCGGCGGCCTCGGCGTGGTCATTTTCTAGATAGATGACCGGGCGATGGCGACGAATGGTTTCGCGCCCGCCTTCTAGGGCCTCTTGCTCTAGATGTTCGACATCAAGCTTAAGAAAATTAAGCCGCGGAAGGGTCAGGAGGTCATCAAGCGGCATAATCGGCACCCGTTGCCCAGTGCCACGGCCTTTTTCACGCAGGAAATCCACGGAAATACCACCGAAGTTGAAATCAGCATCGTAACGGATACCCGGCACCAGGAGCGAGGATGCCTCCTGCGCCACCCCGGCCTGCACTACTTGGGCGTTGGTGATCCCATTAATAAGGAGGTTCGCCGCGAGGACCTGCGAAAGAAAGGGCTGCATTTCCACGGCGAAAACAGGTCCGTGGGGCCCAACGGTCCGGGCTATGGGAACGGTGTGACTGCCGATGTTGGCGCCGACCTCCACAACCGCGTGGCCCGGGCGCAAAATTTGTTGGAACAGCTTCACTTCGCTTTCGCACCATTGACCATAAAGCGCCAATGAACGCCCGATGTAGGTATCACCCGGAAGCGTAAAGAAAGAGCCGTGCTTGGCCTCGACGCGATTAAGAAAGCTCATGACGAAGAGGGTACTGCGGCTCGAAACAGAATAACATCCGCAAACGTCACGAGCTTGGCCGGTACGACGTTCCAAAACGGAAAAGGTTGCCGGGCGTTTTGATGCGCACATTTGCGCGCAGCACGTGGAAGCCTGCGCACTCCATCACTTGGCAGACCATGTGGCCTACCATTCGCCGGGCAGTTACCGACCCCATTACGTGGGCGAAATCCCGGCTTAGGTGCGGAGAAAGCGCCTCCACTGGTGGGCGGCCTAGGTATGCGGCGGTCTGCATCACCTCTACTTGGCGAGGATGGTGCAGCCAGCGCCAAAGACGCGCGCCTTGCAAGTGATCAAAGGCGACACTGAATTTGTCAGGGCGGTAGGCGGTTTGAATCATCTCATGGTCCCTGGAGCGGCAAGTAAGCAGAACATTACAAGAACTTACAAAGATTCGGTTAACAGTGGCGCATGTTAAGAAGCTTCCTAATGAAGCTTCTTAAAACATACGTCGCGATTAACCCGGCAGCAGGGACTTAACGAATTAGCGCATCGAGACAGACCCCTCCACTGATTGTGCGCTGCCATTCGGTGCAGCGGCCCTTTCCGCTTTCGGCTTCACCCCTCGGTCGCCGGGCCAGTTGGACCGTTGTCTTGCCCTGCCAAGGAAAACGTACCTCAGACAAGGGTTAGTGGCAGTGCCAATCTAGGCTCAAAAATCGCCGAGGCTCCCGATTAAACCCCGCAGATGTCACGATCCACTCAGCGCGAGCGGATCGGTCCAGCGTAAAGTCGCGCCCGGCATAATACCGAGCATCAGAAAAAAGAACGAACGGCCCACCGCACAGGAAACGTGCACCGCGAACCGGGCCAAACGATCACCAGGCATTGAAACGAAGCGTCCTGCGAAAGCGGGGCCGAAAGCTTCTTAGTCTGCAACCATCCGATTACGCCGAGACCCAGACGTCCAATACGTAGCGGCCCTCAGCGCTCATCTGGTCCATCCAGGCGTCAGCCGCTTCAGGGCTTACGTCCTTTTCCTCTGAGTAGAGCAGCGTTAGCGCCCGGCGGACATCGGGTTCCATTCGGCTGCCGTCACCGCACACAAAAACCCGAGCTCCGGCTTCCAGAAGCTCCCACACCCGGTCGCGTTCTTGGCGGATCAGGTCTTGTACATAGACCTTGGATTTCTCCGCACGGGAAAACGCCACATGCAGATCGCAGAGCCCATCGGCCGCGTAGGCCTCAAGTTCTTCTTGGTAGATATAGTCTTGCTTTGGATGCCGACAGCCGAAGAACAGCATCGCTGGGCCCATTGCGCATCCTTCGGCGCGCAGCGTGGCGCGCTCTTGCAGGAAACCGCGGAACGGGGCGATGCCTGTCCCTGGGCCAACCATGATCACCGGTGCGGCAGGATCCTTTGGCAGGTGGAACGTGTCAGACGTCGCTCGCACGCTGGCATGCACCTGGGCCCCGGGCGCCTGGGCCGCCAGAAAGGTTGTCGCTACGCCTTGGAACCGACCACGACCGCTGATAGCCGGCTCATCAACCACGCCAACCGTGATAGAACAGGCCGATCCCTTCGCGCGCGCAGATGACGAGATCGAATAGTACCGCGGCGTCATCATCGGCATCAGTTCCAGATAAACCCCAAAAGGTAGCTCGCAGGCCTGGAACTCCTCCAAAAGGTCTAACACCGAAAGTCGTTTTGCCTGCACCTGCGCTTTGAAGTCGGCATCGGCTAATGCCTCAAGCTTAGGCTTCCCATGGGGACAATCAGTGTAGCGGGCCAGGGTTGCCACGTCTTTGCGGGACGCGGGCGTTTGCAACTCAATCATCTGGCTCAAAAGCCGGGTCACGCTGATCGGCTGATCGACCGGAAGTTGGCTGTGGTCGCGGGCCGTGGACTGGATGCGGATCTGGGCATCCGCGGGAAACCGGAAGCGCCGCAGAACCCGCCCCACCAACGCTTCGCTGTTGACCGGTATCACCGACAGGTGATCACCCGTAGCGTAGGCCATACCTTCGGGTAGTTCGAGTTCGATATGCCGGGTAGACCGGCTTGAAGCTTCTACGTTCTGAAGCTCCCGGTTGACCAGGATTGGCATTGGTTGGGCGCCCGACTGGGCGATAAGCGGATTTGTGTCAGTCCCGCTCAGCCGTTCCACCTGGTAAAGCGGCTGGGCTTCTCCCGCGCCCGAAAGATCAAGGTCAAGCACTGCGGCAACCTGGGGCCAAAGCGCCGTTGACCAATCCTCGAACTGTTCGTCGATATCTTCGCGCGCGTCCCCTTCAGCGCGGTCCGACAGGCGCGTGCCGCCCAGCCGTTCCAGCGCGTCGTCGATGGCGCGCGGGGTTGCCTGGAAGGTCGCCGCCCAGTCGGAATGGCCGCAACCGAAGACCGCGTAGGAAATCCCCTCTGCGGCGCCGTCGGACGCGTTGTCCAACCAATCAATGAACTTGGCGGCATTGTCGGGCGGGGCGCCGTTGTAGGACGAGCATGCGATCAGGATCGGGCCGCCCTTGGGCAGCTTGCCGGCATATTCGTCAAGCTCCGCCAACGTCACGTCGAACCCGTTCAGATCGGCCATGCGCGCCAAGTCGCGGGCGAAATCCTCAGTCGTGCCCAGGTTC
The DNA here is from genome assembly GCA_039026255.1 of Pseudomonadota bacterium. Classification (GTDB taxonomy): domain Bacteria; phylum Pseudomonadota; class Alphaproteobacteria; order Rhodobacterales; family Rhodobacteraceae; genus Amylibacter. The sequence continues at coordinate 158 of JBCCMR010000164.1, read as the reverse complement.
GACCCGTAGAGCACAAGCGCCGGAGTGCCGTGGCTTGGCCGGGATGCGCTATCGGCAAGGCCAGTGGCGGCAGCGTCGCCTTCAGGCGCGGAGCCGGGTACCAGGGTGGACCGTGTCACGTCCTTGCGCAGACGCACCTTCATCTTCAGCCCCTCGGG
>JBCCMR010000163.1:0-7460 GCA_039026255.1 Pseudomonadota bacterium | reverse complement strand
GGCCACTGAAGGGCGAAATGGGCAAGGGGAGGAAACCCATGAATGGGCAAGCTGTAGCCCACGATGCGCTCCAGAGGCGGAGGCGGACTCTTGCACCGTACAGTGCCATGGAAAGAGAGAGGGCGACCTCAAAACTGATGGTTGCCACAAGCGCCGGGTCTGCGGAACCGTAGAGGTAGGCAGACATCGCCCGGGCGATCCCCCCCGCGGCGGTGGCGCCAAGCACGATCGCCAAAACCCCGTACGCGCGGTCCAAATTTCGCGCGATCCAAAGTGCAAGCAAAAACGGCAGCATTGACCGGATACCCCAAAATCGAATTTGCCCGTCAAGCTGGGCGGTCACCAGGTCGGGTGGAACAAGACGCGATGCCCCTTGGATCAACGACAAAGCACCCAGGGCAAAGGGCACAAACGCGACGCAAAGAAAGACAGTTTGAAAGAGAAGACGCATAGGGGTCTCGCTTATCTAAACGGTGTTTAAACCTGTAACTAAACAACGTTTAGATTGTGTCAACCCGTTTTTTGTGGTTGTCTGCGGCGATGACCCAAAGCCCCCGCGCCCGGAGCGCCTATCACCATGGCGATCTGCCCAACACGCTTATCGAAGAGGGCGCGCGACTGTTGGCCGAAAGCGGGGTCGCGGGCTTTAGCCTGCGCAAGCTTGCCCAGCGGGCGGGCGTGACGGTTGCCGCGCCGTCCCACCATTTCGGAAGCGCCCGGGGCGTTTTTACCGCCATTGCCCAGCGCGCTTTTGAAAAGCTAGCCGACCAAATGGCGGCGGAGGCCCAAGCGGCGGGCACCCCGCAGGATGCGGTCCTGGCTATGTGCTTGGCTTATTTCCACATGCAGACCACAGACCCCGGCTACGCCGGGGTGATGTTTAGGCTTGACCTTCTGGACGCGACCGACATCGATTTTCGGGCGCGAGCCTCCCACGCGTTTGGTCTGTTAGAGAGCGCGCTGGCGCGGGCAGCGGCGCCCAGGGTCGCCGCGCGTGAGGTCGAAATCACCGCCCGGGCGCTTTGGGCGACGGCCCAAGGACTGACGGTGCTGCCGATGATCGAACGCGACGAGATTGAGCCGATCTTGCGCGCCACGGTCGCAGCCCACCTGCGGCAACTCTTCTAGGCTTGCACCGCGAAGCCGCGGCGGCGGGGGAAGATGCTTCCCTGCGGAAGCATCCCCATGCTTCAGGCCGGGTTAATCATCCGGCCCAGGTTGCGCCCGGCGAGGATGTGCAGGTGGTAGTGCGGCACCTCTTGAATAGCGTCCTCCCCCGCGTTTGCCAGAATTCGGTAACCAGGACCGGTGTCACCCGGGTTCACACCCAGTTCCGCGCAAATGCGCGCGCTGGTGCGGGTGAAATCCAAAACCTCGGCGTCCGATGCCTCTGCGGCGAAATGATCGTAAGTCACATAGGGACCCTTCGGGATCACCAGCACGTGGATCGGCGCCTGCGGACGGATATCCCGGAACGCAAGCGTATGCTCGGTCTCGGTCACCGTTTCATTGGGGAGTTCGCCCCGCAGAATCTTAGCGAAGATGTTTTCGGGGTCGTAGTCGTAAGCCATCGGCATCACCTCAGTCGGCGAAAAGGTAGGGGGTTTCGGCGATCTGGCGCGCCTTATCTTCGGGGATATCCATAAAGGCGCTGATCTGCATCGTATTTTCTTCGGGCGTATTGCGGTCGGATATGGTGTGGAAATGGGTGAAGTCCCGGTCCCTGAGCGTGTTCGCCTCGTAGACGAAATCTTGCCGGATCGTCGGCACAATCCGGCGCAGGGTGTCCTCGGACGCGGTTTCCCCGGCAAGACCCGTGCGGATGGCGTGGCCGCGCAGGTATTCGTCAGACACCGTACAGCCGATTTCCAGGATGCGGGTGACGCAGCGGTCGGCGTTGAAATCGTCCAAAAGCTCTATGTTTGCAGGGTCCGCACAGATAATCATTCGGTCCGAAAAGCTCCGCTCAAACAAAAGGCGCATCACCGCGCGCCGGTGACGGGACCGTTTTGCCAGCGTGGTCTCGATCCCGCCGAGGCTAGGCAGCGGCGTATCCTCTTCGTCGAAGAGATAGGCAAAGCCCCGCGTGCCGGTGATTTGCTCGGCGGCGTCGAGAAACCGTTTGGCCACGTGCCATTTCTTACACACAAGGATCAGGAGCTCCTTCTCCCGTCCGATAGTGCTTTCCCGTTCCCAGAACCGCGTGGCAAACCGGCGCCCGAACCGCCCGCGGGTGGTCAGATAGCCAAAAAGCGTGCGCCCCTCATCCGTGATGTTGAGTGGGATATCGCCGCCCGCATAAAGCGTCGAGAGACGCTCTTTCAGGTCAAAGGCGTGGGGGCTGATCTTGCGGGCGAAGAGACTATCCTGGCTCAGCAAGAAATCGTACTGGTCGTTAAAAAATGTCACCGGCATCCCGTAGTCGGTGAACATCAAGAAGGTGAGCGTGCGATTGATCACCTCGCCCTTAGGAACCAGGTGTAAAGTCAGGGTCTGGAAGAATGTTTCGTCTGGGATCCAAGTTGTTTGAAAAAACTTCACGATGTCCCGGCGGTCGCGCACGAAGGCAAGGATCTTTTCCACCGTGCGACGCCGCAGGCACCACCACTGGGAGCCGATCTTGATTTCCATGCCCCGCGGCACTTCCCGGGCCATTTTGAGCGTCTTTTGCAGGTTGTAAGACTGGTAAAAGAGTGTCTTTTGCGTGCGTTCGTTGAACCAATGGCGGTAGTGGAGGCGATCCTCCTTCATGCCGGTCTTGATCCAATCACTTTCGAAAAAGTCGTTATGTTCCACGTAATCAAAATCCGCGCCGTCAAGAAAACGGTGCGCGTAGGTGGCGGGTTTAATGGCCCGGCAATCGCCTGAGACCATGTAGAAATGGGTAGCGTCCGGGAAAGCTTTGTCGGCGGCCTCCATCGCGTTAAGCGAACCTTGGACCAGCGACCACTCGCCCCAGCCGCATTTAATGCGTTTGGCAAAGGTCACGCGGGGGTTGTCGGCAAGTGCGGTCTTCATGGCGCGGAAATCGGCGTCTGAGGCGCGCGCGTCAAAATGGATTGATATGCAGTCACCGACCGCGGTCAGACCTTCGGCCTGGGCGACCACGGCCTGCGGGTCTTTGTGACACAGCAGGATGTAGGCAATTTTAGCCATTTAGTCTTTCGTCTGCTCTGGGCCTGCTACCTGATCGTAGGGTTTATCTGCAATCGATGCCCCGAGAAACAGTTTTTCTTGGCGCCCCGGTCCCGCTTGGGGTAATCAAAAGCCAACAATACAAGGTTAACAGCCCGGAAAAAACGGGCGCGGAGCAGGAGAAAAGGCATGGGCTTCCCCGGCACCTGGATGACCGAAAGCGAAAGTGTGGCCTATCGCGTGATCCCCAAATGTGCCTGTTCGACCATTGGGCAGATCATGTTCTATTCGGACCATGGGCGTTTTTTTGACGGCGACATTCACGACAGCACCGATGGGCTGCACAAGTGGTCGCAGGACCACAGCCAGGGGCCGATTTCGGACCGGGTACAGGCCCAGGACACCTACACCTTTACCTGTGTGCGCAACCCCTACACCCGAATTCTAAGCTCTTTTTTCGACAAGATTTGCGGCATCCAGCGCAACGGGAAACGCTACCGGGGCAATCTTGTGCCCAACATCATCCGCAAATACGGGGTGGAGGTGGAAGGCGAATTTGACCAGATCAAAAGCTTCCGGCGATTTCTTCTTTTTGCCCGCGACACGATCAAGTGGCGGCGGCCCATGGACCCCGATATCCACTGGTCGGCTATGTCCGGGCATGCATCGACGCTGATCCTTAACGGCGGGCGCTACAACAAGATTATCGCCACCGAAGCCTTTGCCGACGGCATTAAGGACGTGCTGGCCCATATTGATGTCAAGCACGCGCTTGATATCGACACCATGCCGCGTTTCAACGAAAGCGAAGGCCACGGCCCGAAGCGCGCCCACCCGGTGGCGGACTATTTCGACGACCTCTCGATGCATCTGGTATGGGAAATCTACAAACGGGACTTTGTGCTTTTCAAATACGATCACGAAAATCCGGACCAAAAGGCCCCTGTGGGCGAAATCGACCTAGACGAAGTGCACGCAAAGTTGGGCGACTGACGCGCCAACTGGCTGACAAATACCCGCCGCCGGGCGCCTGAAAGCAGCCCCCGGCATCTGGGGCGGGCGCGTCGGCGGTTAAGCTGGGCGCAGGGTAAGCGCCCGGAATGGCATCAGCGCCAAAAGCGCCAAACCAAGCTTTACACACCAGTCTGCCACCGCAAGCGAAACCCATAGCGCCAGCACCGGACCCGCTCCCAAAAGAGGCACCATTTCGCCCGCCCAGGATACATCATTGCTAGGTTCTACGAAGACCAGAACGCCGGAAAACGCCACCGTAAAGAAGATTGCCGTATCGAGCGTGGAGCCCACAAGCGTCGACACCAAGGGTGCCCGCCACCAGGGTCCCTCGCGGAGGCGGTCGAATATGAAGACGTCCACCAGCTGCGCCACCAGGAAAGCGAGCCCCGATCCGATGGCGATGCGCAGCGTCACGAGCGGTCCGAATTCGCCGATGATCTGGGTGCCAACAAAAGAGCACCCGATCCCCACCAAAAAGCCCGCGAAGACCACACGGCGCGCGGCAGAAACACCGTAAAGGCGGTTCATCAAATCGGTGACCAAAAAGGCAATGGGATAGGTAAAAGCCCCCCAAGTGAGCCAATCCCCCAAAAGGTATTGCACCAGGATATTTGATGCGAGCACCACCGCGGCCATCGCCGCAACGCCCAAAAGAAAGCCCCGTTCCATAAACGCTAAATCCCTTTGTGATGGCCGGTTAGGTAGGGTGTCGCCGTAGCGATACTTGTCCCCCTAGGCAAGGGGCCTTAGGATCTAACACAGCGCCAATTGCGGGAGACGGGATTTGGGAACACTTCGGGCGTTCAATGACAGCGGAGCCTGGCGGCTTCACTGGTTGCGCGCGGCTGGGGACCTGGGGCCTTGGGAAGCCGCGGTCACCGACAGGATCGCTGCAGCTCACGCAGACGTGGCTAATTATGTGTCGCCAAAGGCGCTTGATATCCTGGTGGAGCGGGGCACGGCCGGAGTTCGCGATGATCTAGGATTTGGTTTTCATATCCCCCGCAGCGACCGGGTCACCTTAGTGATCGACCCCGAAAACCCCGCCTGGGAGACCGCGCCAGCCGGTGATGTGTTGCGCCGCCAGGCAGTCAACGCCTGGTTCAAAGGGGCAAGAATGGCGGGACCCGGGCTGGGTTTTACCCTAGGGGGTGCGGTGGTTGGCGAAGGATTGGCCGGGCTTTTTGTCCGGCTGACCTGCGGTTCTGCCGCCGAACCCTGGGACACCTGGAACGACGCTACAATGGCCCCCCACTGGCCAGACCGGCGCGCGCTAATGGCTACGCGGTTTGACCGGGGCGCTTGGTTTTTTGGCGAAGGGGATATGCCGGCCAACCTGGGCTATGCTGTGGGCGCGCGCCTAGCGGAGGCCTGGCTGACCTCGGGCGCGGAGGTAAATGCCGAACGGTTGATCGCAGTGCCCACGCCAAAGGTGCTGGCCGCATCTATCGAAGCACCGGTGGCTTTGCCGCCGACGGGTTAAAGGGCCGCCCAGTTCGCTGACCAGGTGCCTATGGTAGGCGAGGCGTTTCGAGTATTAGACACAGAAGAAGGCCAAATCACTGGGTTCATACCTACAACTCGGTTCTGCGGATGGCCCGAGGACGTGGTTCAGCGCCAGTATGCGCCGCGAACCACCGCTTCGCGGTCGCCGTCTGGGCAGCGCACGGTGATGCGTGCGCCGGGGACGTAGTAGGCGGCCTCCACCATGCCGATAGCCACGTTGGTACCAAACTCAGGCGACCAGGCGGCGCTGCGCAGTGTTCCGGCGTATTCTCCGTCCACGTGCATAGGCCATGGCTCTTTCAGCGGCGGGACAGGCGCCCCGTCCAGGTCAAGCGGACGCACCTGGCGGGCGGCGTCGCGCAAGCCTTTAAGCGCCTGATTCGCCAGACACTCCGGCACATCGTGAACAAAGCGGCCCAAGCCCGCCTCAAAGGGTGTGTTGTAAAGAGTGATGTCGCTGCCAAAAGAAAGCAGCCCGCCTTCGATCCGTTCAATCTGGTTGGGGCAGCCGGCGCGCACACCGAGATCAGCGCCCAGGTCAAAGAGTTGTTCCCATATTTCCATGCCGTGTTCGGCACCGTCGAGGTATAGTTCGAAGCCACCCTGTTTCGACCAGCCCGACCGGGCGAGTACCATGGTTTTGCCACCCACATTCACCGGCATATGGCGGAAAAACCGCAGGCTGCGCACCCCGTCGCCCCATACGCGCGATGCCAGTTCATCTGCTAACGGACCCTGGATTGCCATCGGGCTGACGTCAGGCTCAAACACCGCCACATTCAGACGCAGCGCGCTTGCCAAGCCTTTAAAATAAAGCATTGCGTCGGTATCGGCGATGGACACCCAAAACCGGTTCGGACCCAGCCGCACCGCCACCGGATCATTCAGCATACGTCCGTCGGCGGCCACCAACGGCACGTAGTAGCACTGATCGTCTTGCATTGGTCCCAGGTTGCGCGGCGTGGCCATCTGCAAAAGCCAGGCCGCATCGGGGCCGTTAAGTTCGACCTGGCGTTCCGCCGAGACGTCCCAAACCTGAACCGCCGACTTCAGATGTGCGCAATCGCTTTCCACGCTTTCAAACACCGTGGGTAAAAGCATGTGATTGTAAACCGTATAAGACTTTACACCCGACGCCTCCACGCCCACCGAAAACGGCGTGCGACGCAGGCGTGAAGACACGCTGATAAACTGCGACATGGTCCCATCCCTATGCTTCCCGGTGGACGGGACTTAGGGCGATGGCGCCGGGACGTCTGGTCCGGAAACGACGCGCGTCTATCCTGGCAGCGACTTACTCCGCTGCATCGCGGGGCTTGGGCGTGTCGTTGTCGGCGTCAACAAGCGCCGAAAGATTAGCCAAAAACCCGGTATAAAGCTCTTTGTTGATGGATTTCGCGCGCTGCACATAAGCGTCGTTCTGTACATTAGGGACAGCCGGGTCCCAAAGCTCTGCCAGTTCCTGAAGCGCGTGACGGTCCGCTTTAAAAAACGCCTCGGACGCCTTTTCGGCGTCATATTCAGACCAGTCCATGGCTTGCAGCATATAGCGGGACGCGCGCAAAGAACTGTCGAAGGTCTCGCGCACGATATCCGAAGCCCCCGCCCGGAAAAGCTTGTACACATGATTACGGTCATAGGCGCGCGCGATGATGTGTAGGTCTGCCCGCTGGCTCCGGGCGTCCTCTCTATTATAGCATTGAATTCTACCCTCTAGGTAACCGTAGAGATCAACAACCAGCTCCTCAATTCGCAGAAGACGCTGCAAGTGATGCTAGAGCATGCTGACCCGCAGAGCGCCTTTG
>JBCCMR010000162.1:0-7465 GCA_039026255.1 Pseudomonadota bacterium | reverse complement strand
CAGCGTTTTGTCGATCACCAACTGCCGGGTGCAGTCGACCCCCAAGAGCGCCTCGGCGATCTCGCCGTTCACGTTTTCCACCGCCTTGGTGACCCCCATGCCGCCGTAGCGTGCCGTGTCGCCGTCGCGCAGCTCCACTGCCTCATGGGCGCCGGTGGACGCACCCGAAGGCACCGCCGCGCGGCCCCAAGTGCCATCTTCCAAAAGCACGTCCACTTCGACGGTGGGATTGCCCCGGCTGTCCAAGATCTGACGGGCGGTGATTTCGTAAATGGCGCTCATGGCATGGGGCTTTCGGATGGAATGAGTAGGTGACGGGCGCCTGTTACCGTGCCCGGTCAGGGCTTCCAAGGGCGCGGGCGGCTTTTTGTTCGCGCCAGAGCGTGAAGAGCCCGGCGCCCACGACTAGGACAGTGCCGACCACCATGCGCGTCGAGAGCATTTCGCCTACGACGACCACCGCAAGCGCAAAGGCGAAAAGGATTCGGGTGTATCGGAATGGCGCCACCGCCGAGATGTCGCCTAGCCGCATGGCCGCCGTGACACAGAAATAGGCCGCCGTGGCCGCGGCGATCATCTGTCCCAACAAAAGAACCGCACGCGTGTCAGGCACCATAAAGGGGTCGCCCGTCATCGCCCGCAGGATCAGTCCTGCGGGGATCGACGTCGCCATGGCCAGAAACGAGAGCTCAAGCGTATGTGCCCCGGGCGGCACAAATCGCGTCGCCAGATCGCGCGCCGAAAGCCCAAGCATTCCAATGACCGCCGCCAGGGTGCCAAACCCCAGGCTATCACCCGGGTCAGGCGCGACGATCACCAGAACCCCCAGAAACCCTACTAGCACCGCTGCCCAACGGTAAAATCCCACCGGTTCCCGCAGGAGCACCGCCGCCCCGGCGGTCACCACCAGAGGCACCGCTTGCATGATCGAGCTTGCTTGTGAAAACGGGATTAGCGTTAGAGCGGTGACGATGCCCATGGTACCTATCAGCTCTGACCCATTTCGGGCCAGAACGCCTGGGTCACGCCATAATGGGGTCAAAAGTCGAAGGCCCTTGAGCTTTGCCAAGGTGCCAAAGACCGTGGCCCCCCCGACGCCTAACACGATCAAAATTTGTGACGACGGCATCTCGTCAGGAAGAAGACTGATCGACAGGTCCGCCGTGGCAAAAGCAGCCATGGCAGCGGTCATCAGAACGATGGCACGGAGGGTATCACTCACCGTTTGCGGGTGCCGTAAAGCTCAAGCCGGTGTCCCTTGAGCTCGTAGCCCAGTTTTGCGGCGATGCGAACTTGAAGTTCTTCGATTTCGGGGTCGACAAACTCGATCACTTCGCCCGTTTGCAGGTCGATTAGGTGGTCGTGGTGGTCGCGTTCGGCGTCCTCGTAGCGGGCGCGACCGTCGCCGAACTCGTGCCGATCTAATATGCCTGCCTCTTCGAAGAGCTTCACCGTCCGGTAGACCGTGGCAATAGAGATGCGCGGGTCGCTGGCCACGGCACGGGCATGAAGCGTGTCGACATCCGGGTGATCGTCGCTTTCTTCCAGCACCTGCGCTACGGTGCGACGCTGGTCGGTCATGCGAAGGCCCCGCGCCTCGCAACGGTCGATGATTGTGTCTGCATCCATGGGGGTCTTGTAACGGCTTGGGGTCCAGTGGCAAGGCTTTGGCATGGCGCACAACACAGGCAGGCAGGGCAGCGTATAAGCGCCCTAGGCTGCGGTGCGGCGCTCTGTACCTGGAATGCCGGCGACGCGTGGCAGAGGTTGATGCGGTGGGCTGGTTAGGGGACCTCGATGGCGCGCGTTTTTGGCCGGGTGAAGGCCCTTGGCGTCGGGCTGCCAGGCTAATTTCGGGCGGACCGCGGCAAACCCGATGAATTGCGCCATCATGTTTCGGCTTGGGTTCTCGACCAGGGCCAGTGGCGGCCACCCGCTGGGGCGGGGATGTGTGATTGTAAATGTGGTCAGTACGGGCGGGCGTCCAAATGCGGACTGGCTCGCAACAGCGCGCCGGGTCTGTTTATCTCTGATCCCGAGGCCGCGGGCCCCTTGCCAGGGCCGTGGGCGCTGTGTCACGCTGCGCCTATGACCATTGCCCGCTTGCAACACTTCGCCCTGGAGGTGTCCGACACCGACCGCGCTATCGCCTGGTATCGGGATGTGCTGGGCTTCAAACTGACCGAACGGCACCAAGCCCACGAGGTCGCGGCCATTCCGGTAGAGCTGACGTTTTTGCGTCTGGGGGACACCCACCATGACCTGGTGCTAGTGCATAACCCGGCAAAAACCTACCGCCCCAAGCCGACTGGTCCCCAAGACGATGCCGACGGGCCGCCGATGTTTCACCACTTCGCCCTCGAGGTGGACGACCGCGACGCCTGGGTGGCGCTCGAGGCGCGCTTACGCGAGCGCGGCGACATCACATTTATCCGCGGACCGGTGGTGCATAGCTGGGTTGACCCTCGCGGGGACGGGTCCTGGGGCGAAAACGAGGCGTTCTACATACTCGATCCAGACGGCCACCGCATTGAAATCTTCTGCAACCTGGCCTCGATCGACGTTGACGGTACCCACGTCAACGGCGCGGGCCAGCGTATAGAAGGCACCCGCACGGCGGAACTGTGACGCGCCCCTTTGGCTCGTGTCGCAAGCAGGCGTCCGACCGGAAGCTTTTCGGGCCGGTGACCTGTCCGTGTCCGGGGGTGGCAGGGCCGTTGCGCGTGCTGAGGGTGGAAGAAGCCCGCTGGAAGCCTCTTTGTGCCCGGTCGCCCCTAGGTTGCTGTGGTGACTGAAATCGACGTGGACGTGGCGGTTGTGGGGGCAGGGCCTGTGGGCCTAACGCTTGCCTGCCTTTTGGCGCAACGCGGGGTCGCGGTCCATGTGCTGGAGCGGCGGGATGCGCCATATCCTTTGCCCCGGGCGGTGCACCTGGACGGCGAAGCCATGCGGGTGCTGCAGGCTTCCGGTGTCGCGGATGCGGTCTGTGCCACCTGCCGGGTTGGCGTCGGCATGCAGTTCCGCGCGCCAGATGGCACAACGGTGGTCGACTGGTCCCGGGCCCCCGATCCCGGGCCCGAGGGGTGGCACGAAAGCTACCGATGCCACCAGCCAGATATCGAGGCCATTCTGCGCGACCGGGCGGCGGCCCTTGGCGTTGACGTCGCCTGGGGAACCGAAGCCACGGCGCTCAAAACTGGCGCAGATGCGGTAACGCTGACCACCCAGGGGCCAAAGGGTGTTGCGCCCCTGGCCGCGCGCTGGGCGGTGGGCTGTGACGGGGCCGGGTCTTTCCTTCGCCGCGCGGCGGGGATTGTCTTAGAGGACTTGGGGTTCTCAGAGGATTGGCTTGTGGCCGATCTTATCTTAACGCGGCCGCGACCGGACCTGGGGGACCACTCGATCCAGTTTTGTGATCCGGAGCGACCGGCAACTTATGTGCGTTCTACCGGGGATCGACGGCGCTGGGAAATCCGCCTTAGCCCCGGCGAGCCTGCCCCAACCGAGGCCATGCTTTGGAAACGTTTGGCCCCTTTGATCACCCCCCGAGACGCGGTTTTGGAGCGTATGGCGGTCTACACCTTCAGGTCCGCGCTCGCGCGTGACTGGCGAAAGCACCGAGTTTTTCTGGCGGGGGATGCGGCGCATCAGATGCCGCCGTTTATGGGCCAAGGGCTCTGTTGCGGGCTACGCGATGCGGCCAATCTGGGCTGGAAGTTGGCCCGGCGGGTGGCTGGGCAGGGGGCGCCGGGGCTGCTGGACACATACGGCACCGAGCGGGCGCCGCAGACCGGCGAATTTATTGCCATGGCGACGCGGCTAGGGAGGTTAATCAACCAGACCGCCACAACCGGCGTGGCGCCCGGACCCATGCGCTGGGTAACGCCGCCCCTGGGTCCAGGGCTCCAGGGTAATGCAGGGCACCCCGTGTTGGGTAATCGGGCGCCGCAGGTTTGGGTGCGGGACCGGCGGGCCGACGATGTGGCGGGGGCCGACAGCTATGTTCTGGCGCGTACGCCGCAGGAGAACGAGCTCCCGGTGGTGGTGGACCCGACCGATTGGCTTGTGTCGCGCGGATTGCAGGGCATTGAGGTGCGGCCCGACGGCTACATCCGCGCCGCTTGGTGACCCTGGTGTCTCAAACTGACCCTTAAAGAAGCTCGCCGTCCACCTGGGCCTTTAGGCGGTCAACCGCCTGTTTCGCGTCGGGGCGGTTCGGGTGCACCTTGAGCACTTCCCGGTAGGCCTTGAGCGCTTCTTCGTGCCGGTCAAGCCGTTCCAGGATCATGCCGAGCCCGCTTAAGGCGCCAAAATGCCGTGGGTTAAGGCGTAGCACTTGTTCGAGGTCTTCGAGAGACAGGCCATAACGATCCGCCATAAAAAAGGCCGTGGCCCGAGCATTCCAACCTTCGGCAAAATCCGGGGCGTGGTCGATTAGCGTAGAGAAGTGTCCGATGGCGCGGTTGAAGTTGCCCGCTTCCATTTCTTTGCGGCCCCGCTCAAGCAGGAGGTCCATCGCTGCCGAACCGGAACGATTCCATTCCGCCCAAATCTTCTTTTCGACCGCTTTCCAACCCTCGCCATCGGCGGCGCCGAGTTCTTCAAAAAGCGTATCAAGCGTTTCTGTTTGCGCCGTGGCACGGGTTCCGGCAAATTGCCCACAAATCGCCAGACCCAGGGCGCCAGCTAACGTAACGGCAGTGTTTGCAAGTCTCATCGGATCAACCATCAGTGTCGTTGATCATTTAGCTAGGGCGGATCGGCCCGTTTCCCAACCCGAAAGGACCCGAAAATGAGTGACGTGATTTCACAAGCGGTTGAAGCCCTGAAAGCAAAGGTCGGCGACGGCTTTTCGGGTTCCATCAAAGTAGTCATCGAGGGCGAAGGCGCGCTGATGATCGACGGCGAGGGCGTGCGCGCCGCTGACGAAGAGGCGTCCTGCACGCTCACCGCCGATGCGGAGACCTTTCAAGGCATGCTCACCGGCGATGTGAACCCCACAACGGCATTTATGACTGGCAAGCTGACCGTTGACGGCGATATGGGCCAGGCGATGCAGCTGGGCAGCGTGCTCAGCTAAGGCTGGCCGCGCGCCCATCGCGACCATGACCCGCCCGCCCGATAGACCCGAAGCGCCCCTGCGGCGCGACCTGGCTGCCATGCCCGAAGACGGGCGGGCGGTCTGGTGCACTTGCGGGGACGGTACCCGCATCCGCGTGGCCACCTGGGCGGGCATGGGGGACCGCACCGTCCTAATCTTTCCTGGTCGCACCGAGTTCATTGAAAAATACGGTGAGGTGGTGGATCGCCTCCTCGACCGGGGTTTTTCGGTCGCGGCTATCGACTGGCGTGGCCAAGGCATGGCCGATCGCCACCCCACCCGCCGGTCTATGGGCTGGGTGGAAGATTTCGCTGAATATCAGGCGGATGTGGCCCAGATGCTCGGTGTGGTGCGCGACCACGGCCTGCCAAAGCCCTTTGGCATGATTGCCCATTCTATGGGGGGCGCCATTGGTTTGCGCGCGCTTCTCGAAGGGCTAGCCGTGGAAAAGGCGGTCTTTTCGGCGCCCATGTGGGGGATCCTTGTAGCCCCGCACTTGCGGCCTGTCGCGTCGCTTGTTAGCGCGCTTGGCCCGCCTTTGGGTTTGGGGGAGCGTTTGGTCCCATCGGGCGATGTCCGCAACTACGTGGAAATTCAGGGGTTTGAGGGCAACACGCTCACCAACGACCCGGGTAAATACGCGATCATGCAAGACCACCTGAAGGCTGCGCCGGATATGGGTCTGGGCTCCCCTTCGGTGCGCTGGTTTTCCCAGGCGCGCAAGGAGTGTGCTTCACTAGTGGTCGAGGCCCCTGCGCCGCAAGACACCATCACGTTTTTGGGCAGCCAAGAGGCAATTGTGGACCCGGACGCCATACACACGATTATGGGGAAATGGCCCAACGGTCGCTTGATCGAACTGCCCGGCGCCCAGCATGAGGTGCTCATGGAAGAGCCCCACGTGCTGAAGGTCGCCTGGAACGCAATCGACGCCCACTTCGGTTGTTAAAACCTGGCAGGGGTCTGCCCACGAGGCCATGCGAAAGCCGGGCCGCAGACTTGGCAACCGACCGCACAAAATGGCCTTTCCACCGCGTCCGATTGGCCCTATACGCCCCCATCCCGACCCGAAAGGACCGCCCGATGGCGCTTAAACCCGGCGACCTCTGCTCGCTAATCTCTGGCTCGCCGCGCATGGCGGTGTTGGCTGTCAATGCCGAAGGCGTGGACGTTCTCTGGTGCAACGAAGGGGTTGTCTACCGCGACACTTTCCCGCCGTTTGTTCTGCGCGTCTGGGAAGTTCGCGACGGCGATGACCGGGGCCCGAAACCCTTCCGCGGGGACCGGGACGGCGGCAGCAAGCCCTTCCACAAAGGCGGCGACCGGGACGGCGGCAAACCATTCAACAAGGGTGGTGACCGCGGCAAATCCGGCTGGGATGGCAAGCCGCGCCAGAAAACCCACTACCGCAAGGACTAAGGCGCCGCAGATGGCTGCGGCGTGGCCCCCCAGGACCTAATGGTCCGCCAGCCGGTGGTAGAGGTGGGTGAACGTGGCCGCGCCCAGGATCGGCACCAGGATGTTGACCACGGGCACAGTCAGCGGCACCGCCATCAGCACACCAGCGGCCCATACCTCTAGGCTGTGGCGCGCGCGCAGGTCTTTGGCCTGGCTCCGCCCCACCCGACGCATCGCCACCAGGAAGAAATATTCGCGGCCCAGAAGGATGCCGTTGACCACCCAAAAGACCAGCGGCGCGGCCACGTTAAAAAGCACGTAGACCACAAGCGCCAGGATATTGACGATTATGATCAATCCCAAAAAACTAATCCCTTCGCGCAGGTTGTCGACAAAGCTTGTCCCTGCGGCGGGGGGCAGGTTGGGGTAATGGCGCCGCTCCACCGCAGCGGCCACGCCTTCCAGGAAGAAACTAGAAAAAAGCGATGCCACCGGCACCATCAAACAGACCGAAAGTCCAACCATGGCTGCCACGGTAAGACCGTCGAGCAAGTCCGACAGGTAGGGCACCGACCACCCGAAAATCGAAATCTCGTTGGGCATGAGCCAAAGAAAAAACCCGGTCACTCCGGCCAAAAGCGCGATGGTCAGTCCGATCCCGGTCCAAAGCACCCGCTGGAAACCCGGGTCCGGCAACTGCCGCACGGCTTTGAAAAAGTCTTCGAAGATCACCCGCTGACCCAGCTTGTGACGTCTTCAGGCGTGGCGCGCCGCCGCTCGGACGGGGCTTTGCTGATCGTGCCCATGTGGATGTATCCTGCGACAAATTCCTGGGGCTTAAGCCCCAGTTCTTCCAGGAAGGGGCGGTCGTAGGCCATCCATCCAGTAATCCAGTTGGCCCCCCAGCCCTGGGCAAGCGCACCGTTGAGCACCGCGGCGCAGGCAGCCCCCGCGCTCAGCGTCTGT
>JBCCMR010000161.1:0-7466 GCA_039026255.1 Pseudomonadota bacterium | reverse complement strand
GCGATGAGAAAGACATCCGCCATAGCTAGCCGCCCCATGACGGTTAGCACTGGTTTGACTCGCGGGCTCATCAGATCAAACTGCAAAAGCGCGGTCCCAATTACTTTGGTCATCGGCGCCACAAGTGCCAGGAACGTCACAAGGAGCGCCAGGAAGATATCCTTTTGCCAGAGCGCTTGGAGCCCAGAGAGAATGCTGATCTCATCGAGGCTAAAAAACGGCAGGAGTCCGGCCTTCAAGAGCGGCGCAAACCAGGCTATCGGAAAAAGAAAGAGAAGCGCCATGTTGGCGATTTTGAGCATGGGCGGCCCCGTGGCAATTTCTTTGGATCAGGTGGCGATGCGGGCGCCTGGGGTCAAGCAGGGGGCGTGTCAGCAGCGGTTTGCCATGGGCTTGGAGGTGCAAAATGCAGCAGACGCCAGGGCATGGGCTGTGCGACGCCTATGCAGCTTTAGCCTGGACCAGGCGGGATACCTCTTCGCGCAGAATACGGCCGACCAGGTCAATATCGTCCAGTGTAAACGTAAGTGGCAAACGCATGTCGATCAACGCTGCTAACACTCGGTCCGTTTTCGGCAGGGATTGCGCTGGGGCATAGGCCCAACTGTCGTGGCGTGAGGTAAAGCCTTTGGGTTCCGCGGCACCAAACCACTTCAACTCCACCCCCCGGGCCGCGGCGGCGGTGACCAAGGACTGCATATCCGCGGCTTCAAAGTCCGGGCAACTGGCCTGGAAACTTGACATTACATAGGCCTCTTTCGCCGGGCGCGGGATCAGGCGCAGGCCCTGCGTGCCCTCAAGCGCCGCCGTTAGCCGGTCATAGCGCGCATTCCAGGCGTCGCATTGGGGCCGAAGGGCTGCCAGTTGCGGGCGCAGAATGGCGGCGCGCAGGTTGTCCATGCGCCCCGAGGTGTTGGGCGTCTCGTAGCGGATGCGCGCGAAGGTTTCGACCGGGGGCGCCGCACGGTGGCTTTCATAAAGCATGTAGCTCCCGGAGAGTATGATCGCACGAGCCATGACCTCTGCGTCATCGGTGACTAAAAAGCCCCCCTCGCCAGAGTTCACATGCTTAAATGTCTGCGTGGAATAACATCCGACGCGCCCGTGGCGCCCGGATGGGACCCCGTCCCAGGCCGCCCCCATCGTATGGGCGCAGTCCTCGATCACGGTTACTTCGCGGGCGTCGCACAGGGCCATGAGCGCATCCATGTCGACGATATGCCCGCGCATGTGGCTTAGCATAAGATACCGCGCGCCGCTGGCGTCAATCTTGGCCGCGAGGTCGTCCAGATCCATTACCAGATTGGCTGTGGTTTCAACAAAAACGGGCACCGCGCCCACGGCAGCGATGGCTCCAGGCACCGGGGCTAAGGTGAAGGCGTTTGTTAAGACGGGCGCTCCATCGGGCACACCAATCGCCCGTAGTGCGCAAGCTAGGGCTGTGCCGCCGGACGCCATCGCCAACGCATAGTGCGCGCCGGTGATGGCGGCGAAATCCAGTTCAAGCTGCGCAGTCTCGGACACCTCTCCGGCGACGGTGTTATACCGGTGAAGCCGCCCGTGGCGCATGACCGCTACTGCGGCTTCGATTGCCGCCTCTGGCAAGGGTTCTTGCTGCGTGAAAGACTTAGTGAAGCATTCCATGTGCCCGGCATCGCAGGGGATGGACTGTCGCGCAAGGCCTGCGCGGCCGCTCGCGCTTATCCGCCGCGCCGGTTCGGGTTTTCCGCAAGCGCAGGGCACCGGATCGGGTCGGTGGTGGGTCAGGGCAGCAACGGGTCAATAACGGCTTCCAGGTCGTCGTAGCTTTGCAAAAGCCCCGCAGGCGCCTGAACGGCTACCCTGTCGCCGTCGGGGCCGAATGTCACTAGCACGCAAGGCACGCTAGCGTTTCGCGCCGCGCCGCGGTCGGTTTCTGTGTCGCCGATCAGCACCGCGCGTGCCCGGTCGCCGCCTGCGCGGTCGATGCTCTGCCAGAGATGTTCAGGATCGGGCTTGCGCACCGGCAGCGTGTCGGCCCCCAGAAGCGCGTGAAAGCGGTCCGCAATGCCCAGGCGGGCCACCAGCGTGCGGGCCAGGCCCTCGGGCTTGTTTGTGCAAATGGCCAAGCGATCCCCTCGCGCCGCCAAGCGGTCTAGGGCCGCCACGGCACCGGGGTAGAGCCGGGTATGTACATCGATGGCGCCTGCATAGTGCTCCAAAAGCCGCGGATAGTCTGCCTCCACCAGAGGGGCCGGATCGCCATGCCCCAGCCGCCCGTAGCCCAGGCGCAGCATCGCGCGCCCGCCGCGAAAGGCAGTGCGGGCGTCGGCCACCGGGTCAAGCACCGCCTGCGCCCCGCGCGCGGTGAAGCAGGCGTTGGCGGCGGCAATGAGGTCCGCGCTTGTGTCCGCCAGGGTGCCGTCGAGATCAAATACCACACATCGCATGGTCGCCCCCTGCCACGGATTGCAACGCCGTGAAACCCCTTGTGAGCCCGCTGCCCTTCCCAGCCGCTAACACGGGCGATAAGACCGGCCTAAAGGACAATGAACAGAGGCAGGCATATGGCGGTAGCGGCAGTCATTTTGGCGGCGGGTGAAGGCAGCCGCATGAAATCGGACATGCCTAAGGTGTTGCATGCGGTGGGGGGCATGCCACTTTTGCACCACGCCATGGGCCGCGCGGCGCAGGTGGCCGAGCGCACTGTTGTAGTGGTCGGCCACGGCGGCGCGGCCGTGGCCCAGGCGGCGCGGGATTTCGACCCTGATGCGATTGTCGTGACCCAGCAGCACCAGCGCGGCACCGCCCATGCGGTCGCTCAGGCCCGCGCGGCTCTCGCGGATTTTGCCGGCGATGTGGTCGTGCTCTTCGGCGACACGCCTTTTGTGACCGCCGATACCCTGGCGCGGGTCGCTGCGGCGCGGGCCAGGGCGGATGTGGTGGTGCTGGGGTTTGAGACCGCCGAGCCCGGAGGCTACGGGCGGCTGATCGTGCGGGACGGCGCGCTCGAAGCCATCGTCGAGGCTAAGGACGCCACTCCGCAAGAGCTTGCGGTGACGTTCTGCAATTCGGGCATCCTGTGCGCGGACCGGGCCGGGCTTTTTGCGCTCATCGACCGGATCGAGGACAACAACACCCAAGGGGAGTTCTACCTGACCGACGCGGTGCGCCTGGCGCGCGCGGCGGGCCAAAGCGCGGCGGCAGTGCCCTGCGCGGCGTCCGAGACGCTTGGCGTAAATTCGCGCGCGGATCTTGCGGCCGCCGAGGCCACCTTCCAGGCCGCCGCCCGGGCAGAGGCGCTGGCCGCGGGCGTGACGCTGACCGCCCCCGATACGGTCTTTTTTGCCGCCGACACCCATATAGGGCGCGACGTGGTCATCGAACCCCACGTGGTCTTCGGGCCTGGCGTGACTGTGGAAACCGGTGCGCGCCTCAGGGCCTTTTCCCACCTGGAGAGCTGCCACGTGGGCCAAGGCGCTGTGGTAGGGCCCTACGCCCGCCTGCGCCCGGGGGCTGAGATCGGCAACAACGCGCGCATCGGCAATTTTGTCGAAATCAAAGCCGCCGAGATCGGCGAGGGCGCTAAAGTTAACCACCTCTCTTATGTGGGCGACGCCACCGTGGGCGCCGCGGCGAATCTGGGCGCGGGCACGGTCACCTGCAACTACGACGGCGTCTCGAAACACCGCACGGTCGTGGGGGAGGGCGCCTTTATCGGGTCCGACACGATGCTTGTGGCCCCGGTCACCGTGGGCGCCCAGGCCATGACCGCGAGCGGGTCCGTTATAACAAGCGACGTGCCCGACGGTGCGCTGGCCCTGGGACGCGCGCGGCAAGAGACAAAACCTGGGCTCGCCACCCGGCTCATGGCCAAGTTGCGCGCGGCGAAAGCAGCAAAAACCATAGGGGAAACCTGATGTGCGGGATTGTGGGCATCCTAGGCGACCACGAGGCGGCGCCGATCCTTCTCGACGGGCTCAAGCGGCTCGAATACCGGGGCTACGACAGCGCGGGCATCGCCACGCTTGACGCGGGCCGCCTGGACCGGCGCCGGGCAGTGGGCAAGCTGGCCAACCTCTCGGACCTTCTGGTGCACGAACCCATCCGTGGCAAAGCAGGCATCGGCCACACCCGCTGGGCAACCCACGGGGCGCCCACCGTCGACAACGCCCACCCTCACCAGGCCGGGCCCGTCGCGGTGGTGCACAACGGGATCATCGAAAACTACCGTAACCTGAGGAAAGAACTCATCGCCGAGGCGGGCGCACGGTTTGTGACCGAAACCGACACCGAAACGGTGGTGCGCCTGTGTGCGTATTACCTTGACCAGGGGCTCAACCCCGTGGACGCGGCGCGCAAGACCGTGAACCGGCTCGAAGGGGCGTACGCGCTGGTGTTTCTCTTCGACGGGTGGGATGACCTGCTGGTGGCGACACGTAAAGGCTCACCCTTGGCGGTGGGCCACGGGGAGGGCGAGATGTTTGTGGGCTCTGACGCGCTCGCGCTCGCGCCTATGACGCAGCGTGTGACTTACCTCGAAGAAGGAGACTTCGCGGTCATTACTCGGGCTGGCGTCCAGATATCGGACCGCCAGGGCGTGCTGGTAAACCGCGAACTGCACGAAGTGTCGGCTCAGGCGCAGATCGCCGAAAAGGGGCCGCACAAGCACTTCATGGCCAAAGAAATTGCCGAACAGCCCCAGGTCCTGGCCGAGGCGGTCAAGGCTTACGCGGCGCGCGGGGCCCGCGAGATGGCCCCCCGGTCGGATCTGGACTTCGCCCCGGTGGATCGCCTGACCTTGGTCGCCTGCGGCACCGCGTACCTGGCCTGTATGGTGGCGAAATACTGGTTCGAACAGCTGGCGCGCCTGCCCGTGGAAATCGACATCGCCTCTGAATTTCGCTATCGGGAGCCGCCCCTGTCCCCCGCGGGCTACGCGGTCTTTGTCAGCCAGTCCGGCGAAACCGCCGACACGCTGGCTGCGCTGCGCTACGTAGACGGCAAAGTGGCGCGCACCGTCGCGGTGGTGAACGTGGCCGAAAGCTCGATTAGCCGCGAATGTGATGTGTCGCTGCCGATCATGGCGGGTCCCGAGATCGGCGTGGCCTCAACAAAGGCTTTCACCTGCCAATTGGCGGTGCTTTTTTCGCTGGCGGTGACCGCCGCGCGTCAGCGCGGCCACCTCGAGGCCGAAGGCGAGGCGCGCTTGGTGTCGCAGTTCCAGTCGCTGCCGGGGCTTTTGAACCTGGCGCTCGGCCAGGAGGCCACGATCAAGGGCACCTGCCTTGAGTTGGCTCAGGCCCGCGACGCGCTTTTCTTAGGGCGGGGTTTGATGTATCCCCTGGCTCTGGAAGGGGCGCTGAAGCTCAAGGAAATCAGCTACATACATGCCGAGGGCTACGCCAGCGGTGAACTTAAACACGGGCCGATCGCGCTCGTCGACGAACACATGCCGGTCATTGTCATGGCCCCGCGCGACGATCTTTTCGATAAAACTGTCTCTAATATGCAAGAGGTCATGGCGCGCGGCGGGCGCATCATCCTGATCACCGACGCTTCGGGCGCCGCGGAGGCGGGGGAGGGCGTCTGGACCACCGTCACGATGCCCACCGTGCCCGCGGTCCTGGCCCCCATCGTTTACGCGGTTCCGGCTCAGCTTTTGGCCTACCACACCGCCGTGACCAAGGGCACGGACGTGGACCAGCCGCGCAATCTGGCGAAGTCTGTCACCGTGGAATGATCCTGCGGGCGGCTCTGGACCACCTGTGCGCAGGTGCGGTGGCTGGAAAGGCCGCGCAGATGGCCTCTTACCATAAAGCCCCGCGGGAGTATCTCGGCACCGCCAACCCCCACATCGACACGTGCGTACGGGCCTGGCGCCCGGCGCTTGATGTTGCTGGCCAGGTTGCCCTCGCTCGGGAACTTTGGCGGACGGATATCCACGAAGCGCGCATCGCCGCAGCCAAGTTACTGACCCGTCGGCGCATCGAAGGGGACGGACAGGTGTGGGACGAAATCCAAAGTTGGGCGCCCGATTTCGACGCCTGGGCCATTGCTGACCATGCAGCGGCTGCCGGGGCGGCGCGGCTCTGGGCTGTGCCAGCCCGGTTGGATGATCTAGACGCTTGGACCCGGGATGGGTCGTTCTGGGTGCGCCGGGCGGCGCTAGTCTTTACGCTGCCGTGGGCCAAACCCGCTAAGCCGACCGCCGCTGAAAACGCAGGGCGCGAACGGGTGCTGGCCTGGGCGGCGGGGTACACAACAGACCCGGAGTGGTTTATTCAAAAAGCGGTGGCTTGGTGGCTTCGGGACCTGTCGAAACGGGACGGGCTGCGGGTGCGTGCGTTTCTTGGGTCCTACGGGGCGGGTATGAAGCCCTTTGCCCGGCGCGAGGCGGCCAAGTATCTGGGTTAACCATAGGTCACGGCGGGGCGAGCGGTTTAACCCGCCCGCCTACCTCCAGATTATTCCGCAGCCTTGAGTGGTACCACTTCGGGTCGGCGCGCGGCGGGCGGTTGGGTGGCCACAGGCGCAGGGCCCTCGCCGTAAAGCTCCGACCAGTCGATGTCGCCGTTAGGCATGCGCCGCGCCGCGCGCTGGCGCCGCCGTTCTTCTGCGGTCCAGCGCGAGAAAATCGCCCCGATGCTTCCAAAGCTACTCAGGGCACCCGCGGACACCCAGACACGCGCGCCCAGCATTGCCGGGGTGAAAACCAGGGTCAGCATAGTCGCAATTCCCAGGCCAAAGACCACCGCCGTGGCCAGTTGCACCCACCACAAAGACGTGGGCGCGCCTATCGAATAGCCGCCGTTGGTGAAATCCACGCTGATGGCAAACATCATGGGCGCCAGCCCGGCCATCGTCGTGATCGTTGTCAGAAAGACCGGCCGGATGCGGTCCTCGGCCGTGCGTACGATAGCTTTGAGCCGCGGCATGTAGCGCGTATACTCTTGGTACGTGTCGATCAGCACGATGTTGTTGTTCACCACAATCCCCGCAAGAGCGACAATCCCAGTGCCTGTCATAATAATCGAAAATCTCTGATCCATCATCAGCATCCCGATAAGCACGCCAGTGGTCGACAGCGCCACCGCCAAAAGGACGATAATGCTGTTGTAGATGCTGTTGAACTGGGCCAGCAGGATCACAAACATCAAGCCCAGAGCAGCGGTGAACGCGCTCGACAAAAATGCTTGGCTTTCGGCTTGTTCCTCTTGGTCGCCCTTCCATTCCCATTCTACCGACGGCGGGAGCGCGGCCTCGGTGTTAAGCCATTTTGTCATGGCAGCAATGGCGGCCGTAGGGTTGAAAGGCTGGGCGCCGGGGGTGTCTGCTTCGACCATATTGCCAGACGCGTCGCTAAAGAGCCTGCCGTCCACATCTGACTTAACGTCAAAATACCGTTTGCCATCGGCCCGGTCGATCTGTGATAGCTTGGGCACCGGACTCCGCTAGATGAAGTTTGACAGCGGGATCAGACCCTG
>JBCCMR010000160.1:0-7469 GCA_039026255.1 Pseudomonadota bacterium | reverse complement strand
CGACGCAAGAGATGACGTTGACGGGTGGCGGCCCAGACCGGGTTGCAAATTCAGCGTCCCCCCTCGTGAGCCGCTACTAGGAAGCTTCCGTAGGGAAGCTTCGTCGGCTGACGCGGCCTAGGGCGCAAGCGACCGTGCGGGAGAAAGACGCCTGATCACAGCTCCCGCAGCGGTGTCTATTTTTCGTGGATTTCGTGCGCAGCCCTAGCTAGGCAAATTACGCGGGCACGGCCGCATGCGTCCGGCAGGGCGCCCTAGACCATCAATCAAAGGTATTTGCCGACCTCGCCGGTCATACCTTTTTTTCCCCAGAGGCTGCATTGCCGCGCCCGCGGGTCAGGGTGTCGATCTCGGCGCTGAACTCCGCGTCGTTGATACCGTGGGCGGTCTTGTCCCAATAGCTCGGTTGCGCGAAAAGCTCCCAAAGCGCCTTCGCCGCCGCCACAGCCCCGATGGGCCAGTAAAACGGCATAAGTGCCAGGTAGGGTAAGAGCCCGTCCGCCCGCCTCCGCGCCACGGCCGCAGCGCCAAGCATGATCAGAAAAAGCTCGGTTGCGATAAAGCCAGCCACCAGCGCCCAGAAAAGCCCCATCGGCAGCGCCTCGTAGGCGGCCACGTTCCAACCGAAGGACAACAGCCACATGGGCAGCACAATCGGGGCCGCCAAAAACGACAGGACCGTGCCCATCATCATGGCGTGAAAGACAAGCGCTCCGGCAAACCCCAATTCGCGCACTAAAGCCACCGGACGGCGGCTGTGGGTGATCCACGTAAGCAAGAACCCCTTCAGCCACCGCGACCGCTGGCGGACCCAGGGCAAAAGGCGGTAATTGGCTTCCTCAAAGGTTGTGGCGCCGGTCACCAGGCACCGGTAACCCGCCCGGTGCAGTCGAAATCCCAGATCGGCATCTTCGGTCACGTTCTGGGCGTCCCAACGGCCAAGTTCCTCCAGCACGTCTCGGCGCAGAAAAACCGACGTGCCGCCCAGGGGAATGGGCAGACCTAGGCGTTCAAATCCTGGCAGGATAATTCGAAAGAGCGTAGCGTATTCGATGGTAAAGCACCTCGCCAACCAGTTTGTACGCGCGTTGTAATAATCCAAAGCGCATTGCACCGCGGCCACTCGGGGCCCGCCGCTGGCAAACCGTCTTAGGACGCGAAAAATCTGGTCATTTTCTGGGGCGTCTTCCGCGTCGTAAATGCCGATCACCTCTCCGTGGAGAAAATCTAGCGCGTAGTTTAGCGCCCGCGGTTTCGTTTGCAGTCGGTCGCGCGGCACTTCGAGTGTGCGCATCCAGGGGGGCAAGGCGCGGGTGGCTAAATGCTCCCCAGTTTCGGTATCGCCTGCCTCGTGCACCAGACAGATCTCCAAAAGCTCGCGCGGGTAAACCAGCCGCTCCATGCGGGCAATTAGGCGGTCCAGGATATCCCTTTCTCGCAAAAGCGGCACCATGATCGACACTTTCGGTAGCCGGGACGGGCGCCGCGTCATCTCTGGCCGCGGCGGGGCCCACAGCGCGGCGACAAGCGCTACAAGCTTGACACCGCCGTTTAAGATCAGCGTGGCCAGCACAACCCAAGCCGCCGCAACTGCGAGACCCTGCGGTGCCAGGACTGCCGCGGCGGCAAACCCGCCGGCAAGCGCCACGCCCGCCGCCCGAGGCCACCAGCCCTGCCATACGCGGCAGGAAAAGGCCAAGGCCGTGCGCCGATTGGCCAGGTCTGAAAGCGCCGCGCCGTAGGCAGCCTGTAGCGCGGCTTGAACTTGGGTGCGCGTGGCCAGCACAAAATGCACGGCGGGTAGGTGTTGGGTCAGGTACGCCTCGGCCGCGGGTACGTCTTCGGGGTCGGAGATGGCAACCACAAGAGCGTCGTCGACTGTTCGCCAGGGCACGCAGCGCAGGCGAACCGCGGCGGCAGGGTCAAGAAGCGGGCGCAAAAGCGCCTGGGGCGGTTCATCGTCGAAATTGACAATCGGCAGTGCGGCTTGCTCCGCTTGGGCGGCCAGCACGGCAGCCTCACTGGCCAGGCCCAGGCCCTGAACAAGTTCCCCTAGTCGTGCGTTTTCGAGCTGTTGGAGCGCCAGGGCACGGAACATATCGTCGGGGGTAACGGTGCCACGAGCCAAGAGAATATCCTGAAGCCGCGGTCGCGGGGCGCCCGCCAGGGTATGCGCCGGGTAAGGTCCCGGCTGCGATCGGCTGGTGCGTGCCATGACAGCGCATCGCCCCTCTTTCTGGTAGCCGCCAAGTTGTGGCGCGTTTGGGTTAACGAACCGTTAAGCATGGCTGTATGGGACCGGGGCGGACTTGGAGTTACCGAAGGGTAAATTGTGGCGTATGTGACTGCTGGCGCGCGGTGGGCTAGGGCACGCTCACCCGGCGCTTTGCCCGACGTGATGCCAAGGACGTCCCTTTGCAGTGGTGGTGCGACCCGTCGGTTGGTGTTGTTGCGGGCAGCCCGGCGCAGACTCACCGTGTCGCTACACTGTTCCTAGACCGCCCCGCTGGCAATTTATGGCTAACGCAACATTGATCGGGCCGCATGGGGTCTTTAACCTGGTTTAAAGGACGCAGGATTTGCCACTGACAAGACAATCCTAAGGCAACGGCGGTTCCCTCTGAAAGTGCTGAGCGCGGCAATCAAGAAAGGAGTTCAGGCTCCCTTGCGTTCCAGACGTGTTCGTGTCGGCGGCGTGCCCCGGGGGCGGTTATGGCTAGAGCAGGCTTTCGCCGTCGAGATTAGGCGATGACATTCGCCCGCACCTTCGTTTCCGCCGAAACCCTTAAGACAGCCAAACGGGCTGCTAAGAGTTGAGCGCCGGCAGACGGCAGACGTTTCTACCCCGACGCAGCGCAACCCACCCCTAGGCTGCCATGGACGCGGTGAAACGTTCAAATAGGTAAAAACTGTCCTGGGGCCCCGGGCTCGCTTCCGGATGGTGTTGGACGCTAAAGACCGGCCGATCAACCAGCGCGATCCCGCAATTTGACCCATCAAAGAGGCTCACGTGGGTCTCGCGCACCCCAGCGGGCAAGCTTTCGCTATCGACGGCAAACCCGTGATTCATTGATGTGATCTCGACCTTACCCGTGGAAAGTTCTTTGACCGGGTGGTTGGCGCCGTGATGGCCGTGGTTCATCTTGAGCGTGCTTGCCCCCAGCGCTAGCGCCAACATCTGATGGCCCAGGCAGATACCAAAAACAGGGATCTCCGTGCGGTCTAGCACCGCCTTTATCATCGGCACTGCGTAGGCCCCCGTGGCGGCCGGATCACCGGGACCGTTGGATAAAAAAAGCCCCTGAGGGTTGTGGGATAACACCTCATCAGCGCTTGCGGTAGCAGGAAGCACCGTCACGTCACACCCTGCTGACGCCAGGCAGCGCAGAATGTTGCGCTTTGCGCCATAATCTACGGCTACAACCCGTTTGCCGGGGCCTTCCCGGCGCGGGAAGCCGTCGGGCCAGGCCCACCGCATTTCATCCCAGCGATATATTTGTGCGCAGGTTACATCTTTTGCCAGATCGCGGCCTTCTAGTCCCGGGAATGCGCGGGCTTGAGCCAGGAGTGCTGGCATATCAAACTCCCCATCCCGGTTGTGCTGGATCGCCACATGGGGCGCCCCCTGCATGCGGATGGCCCGGGTTAAGCGGCGGGTGTCTATGCCGCCCATGCCAAGCCGCCCGCGTTTGCGCAGCCACTCCGATAGGGGCTCTGCGGCGCGCCAGTTTGACGGTTCGGTGGGGTCCCACTTGACCACCATCGCCTCGGCCACAGGGTCGCCGGTTTCATCGTCTTCTGGGTTAGTGCCGACGTTTCCCACATGGGGAAAGGTAAACGTGATCACCTGGCCCGCGTAGGACGGATCGGTCATGATCTCTTGATAGCCGGTCATGGCCGTATTGAAGCAGAGTTCCGCCACTCGCGTACCTTCGGCCCCGAAACCGTGGCCGTAAAAGGTGGTGCCGTCGGCCAGCACAAGGCAGGCGGTCGGGGTATCTGCTGCGCCCATGGGACGGTCCTTTCGGGGTGAAATCGGCGAGACACTATGGTCCGCGCTTGCACGGGTCAAGAGCGGCGGTCAAGCCGCCGCGGACCCCGTCCGGCACCTTACGCGGCGGGGCTGGCCAAGGGCTGCGAAACCAGCTATCCCAAACGGTCTGAACCGGAGGAAAGACAATGCGCGAAGAGATCACCGCGGCCATGAAACAGGCCATGCGCGACAAAAGCGCTGTTGAATTGAGCACCCTTCGCCTTGTGAACGCGGCTATCAAAGATCGCGACATCGCTGCGCGTAGCGAAGGCAACCCAGAGGGGGTCGATGACGATGAGATTCTCGCGCTTTTGGCGAAAATGGTCAAACAGCGCCAAGAAAGCGCAAAAGCTTTTGAGGAAGCCGGACGCCTGGAACTGGCGGAAAAAGAGCGCGCCGAAATTGTCGTCATCCAGGGTTTCATGCCCCGTCAGATGGACGCCGATGAAGTCACCAAAGCCATCAAAGACGTGATTTTAGACCTCGGTGCAGAGGGTCCCAAAGACATGGGCCGCGTGATGGCAGCCCTCAAAAATCGGTACGCTGGTCAGATGGATTTCTCAAAGGCGAGCGCTGCGGTCAAATCGGCCCTGAGCGCCTAAACCGCTGCCCCGGGGGGACACGACAAGCGTAAGATTACAAACCACCTTGGCATTAAAAAATCCGACGGTGCGTCTCAATTCAGGCGATATTCGCCTATATGCCCGACGGCACCGCTGCCTCGCCCAGGCGCTTATTGAGTTCGGCGAAAAGTTCCGTGCGATCCTCGGGCGTTAAAAAACGGCCCAGTTCAATTTCACGGCCCGCACCCTTTAGAGTAAGGTAGTCCTTTGTATCTCGGGTTTGCTGAATATGGGCCGTTACCCAATAGGGATTAGCGCACCAGTACTGGTCGGGCTTACGCGGGTTCATGCGATGCACGGCAATCAGGTCGGGCCAAAGCTGAAGATGCTCCGTGAGTGTGCCGTCACGGTCCGACGCTCGGATCGCGGTCCATAACATAAAGACCGCTAAAGCGGCGTAAGGCAGAAGCCCCCAGACCGCCAGCGTACCCAGAAAAGCAAACATTGGGATCGAGAGCGCGCCAGCGGTCAGCAGGATCACAAAGGCAAAGCCGCGGTTCGACAGGCTGCGGTGGGGCCGCAGCTTGATCTCCCACAGGGGCGGATCTTGCCGATCGGTGGCGGCGCTAAACTGGGCCTGGCGGTCTGTGTTTCCCATAGGTTCGCCTGAAAATAGTATGCCACGCAATGGGCGCGGCCGGGTCATTGGTACGGTTCAGGAATGCCCGATCATGGGGGCGGGCTCCGGGGGCGACGGTTTTCTGTGCCGCCCCCGTGGCGCATTGGGCTCAGTGCCCCTTTTGATGGTCCCACATATCCGGCGTCGGCAGCGTTTCAAACGTATGCTCTGGCGGTGGGTTGGAAAGGGTCCATTCTAGCGTGTCAGCGCCTTCGCCCCAGTAGTTGTTCTCTTCGACCTTTTTCCCCCAGCGGATGGTGTAGAAGACCACGCCGATAAAAAAGATGAAACTCGCGAATGACAGGAACGCGCCTAAGCTCGATACATAGTTCCAAAGCGCATACTGCTCCGGGTAGTCGATGTAGCGACGCGGCATGCCCTGGCGGCCAAGGAAGTGCTGCGGAAAGAACGTGATGTTGGCACCAATGAACATGGCCCAAAAGTGCAGCTTACCTGCCCATTCTGGATACTGACGCCCCGACATCTTGCCGATCCAGTAGTACACACCGGCGAAGATGCAGAAGACCGCGCCAAGCGACATCACGTAGTGGAAGTGTGCCACCACGTAGTATGTGTCGTGATAGACCCGATCCACCCCCGCCTGGCTGAGCACGATGCCTGTCACCCCGCCTACGGTGAAGAGGAAGAGGAAACCGAACGCCCAAAGCATCGGCGTCTTCATTTCGATAGACCCCTGCCACATGGTAGCAATCCACGAGAAAATCTTCACGCCCGTGGGGACCGCGATGACCATCGTTGCCACCATAAAGTAGCTCTGCTGAGTCAACGACATGCCCACCGTGTACATGTGGTGGGCCCACACGACAAAGCCGAGCGCACCGATCGCCACCATCGCGTAGACCATCGGCAGGTAACCGAAGATGGGTTTCCGGCTAAATGTGGCGATGACGTGGCTGATCACGCCAAAACCCGGGAGGATGATCATGTAGACTTCCGGGTGACCGAAGAACCACAGGAGGTGCTGATAGAGCACCGGGTCGCCGCCGCCCGACGGATCAAAGAAGGTCGTCCCGAAGTTGCGGTCGGTCAGAAGCATTGTGATCGCCCCCGCCAGAACCGGCAGCGACAAGAGAATGAGAAACGCCGTCACGAAGATCGACCAGGCAAAAAGCGGTGCCTTGTGCAGCGTCATGCCCGGCGCACGCATATTCAGGAAGGTTGTCAGGATATTGATCGCCCCCAGAATGGACGATGCCCCGGACACGTGCACAGCGAAAATGGCAAAGTCCATAGACATGCCCGCTTCATTCACTGAAAGCGGCGCGTAAAGCACCCAGCCTACGCCGGAGCCAAGCTGGCCGTTGCCGCCCGGGGTGACAACCGACAGGATTGCCAGGGTAGAGCCCGCCACGTAAAGCCAGTAGCTCAGGTTGTTGAGCCGCGGAAACGCCATGTCCGGCGCGCCGATCATGAGCGGCATGAAATAGTTGCCGAACCCGCCGAAAAGCGCAGGGATCACCACAAAGAACATCATGAGGATGCCGTGGCCTGTGATCATCACATTCCAGAGGTGACCGTTTGGGGTACAATTCTCTACCGCCGCGGCCATGAGCGATGCACCTTCAAGGCACATATGCTGGACGCCCGGCTCCATAAGCTCGAGCCGCATGAACATCGTGAAGGCAACGGATACGAAGCCTAGAAAACCGGCGGTGAAAAGGTAGAGGATCCCGATATCTTTGTGGTTCGTGGACATGAACCAGCGGACGAAGAATCCCTGCGGGGCATGATCGTCATGCCCGTGGGTAGCTGCATCGGCCATGTGTTTCTCCTGACACGTCTTTGTCAGCGTCGAATCCACTCTGGCCGACGCATTTCTCCGACATCAGTGCTACACATCTCGCGCAGCCCGGACAATGGTCTGCTGGCCAAAATGGGCCAAGCGGGAGGTTTCGTCGCACCGGTCTGACAGCTGCAGTGCGATCTGTCAGTGTGGTCTGACAAATCAGCAACTTGCGTGATTTTGGCGCCTAGAATTTCGCCAGTTATGGCGGCCTGGGGACGTATTTAAAAGATCCGCGCGCCCATTTGCCTGGGATAGGCACGGGGCGTCAAAAATTGCCATAGCCCCGCTGCAACATTTCGCTTCACAACCCGGCGGCTGAGTTCTATACGCACGACGTCTGAAGCCCTGGACCGTGCGGCCGTGGCGGAATTGGTAGACGCGCAGCGT
>JBCCMR010000159.1:0-7538 GCA_039026255.1 Pseudomonadota bacterium | reverse complement strand
GGGGACTGTGGCGCACCCGAGAGGATTCGAACCTCTGGCCTCTGCCTTCGGAGGGCAGCGCTCTATCCAGCTGAGCTACGGGTGCGCGCCCGCGGTCTATAGGCCGATGGGCTGCCCTTTGGCAATGGGCTTCGTCCTGCATCTGACCCGCCATGGACGGGCGACGGCCCGAGGCTGCGTCAGGTAAGTGCTGAGCTAGGTCGCACAACCTAAACGACGCATCGCTGGGGGCCGGCATCGACTAGTTTTTAACGAAGAAGGAGATCAGCTTAGGCCTGCACCAATTGAACCAGACTGACAGAGCATTTTTTTCGACCGCCTTGCAGGGCGCTGGACACGCAAGGCCCGGCAACACATCCCCCGGTCGTCTCGGGGCGCAGGGTCTTTTTGAACGCGTTTTTTGGCTTCATCGAAGGTGAAATCTGTTGCAGGTTTTCTAAAGGCCATTCGACACAATGCGCATTGGGGACACGCCATGGGACTTTCCTTAGCGGAGCAGGAATTCCGCATTCAAACCATTTTGCAGGCAGATGATTTTGTCTTTGACCGGTGGGAGGACGCGTTTCAAAGCACGCCGCTTGAATTGACTTACCGTTTTGAGACTTCGCCTCAGCCGGACTTTCCCTGGGCGGATGTGGCGGCGCCGACAACCGCCTTCACCGTCGCGGAAAAGGCCGCTTTTCGTTCGGCGCTTGACCTTTACGAGAAGTATTTGAACATCCGCTTTGTGGAGGATAACGGCCCCGACGACGCGATTTTTAGTTTCTATCGGTCGCCCGATATCTATACCACCGACCCGTCCACAACCGGGGACGCCCGCGCCCGTTGGGAATATTTCAACAGCGATTGGGATGGGTTTTCGGTCTACGAGGCGACGAAAAACCTCTCAGATCCGTCGAATTTTTGGCTTATCATCCACGAAATTGGGCACACCCTGGGCCTCAAACATCCTGGGAATTACGACGCAGGCGGGCAAAACCCGCCGGGGCCTTTCCTGCCCGAGGACGAAGACAACGTGAAATACACGATCATGTCTTATTTCGAAAACCCGGATGAGGGCGCCTATCCGAATGATCTGATGGTTTACGACATCGCCGCTTTGCAGAAATGGTGGGGGGCCAACACCGACACGCTTGCGGGCGATACTGTGCATCACGTGACGCCTGGGGCACGGCAAGGGGCGATCTGGGACGGTGGGGGCACCGATGAGCTGCGCTACGACGGCCCTGGGTCCGCGGTTTTGGACCTGCGCGCGGGTGGTTGGTCTTCGGTCGATGGCTTTGATCTGGTTGCGATGGGCTTTGGCGTGGCGGTGGAAAACGCCGCCGGCGGGTCCGGTGCGGACACGATCCACGGTACAAACCAGGCCAACAGTCTGGATGGGGGCGGGGCGGCTGACACGGTGTGGGGCGGTGGCGGCGATGATACGCTGGCCGGTGACGACGGCAATGATTTGCTGGATGGCGGTCGCGGTGCCGATCATGTCTTTGGCGGCGACGGAAGCGACGACATCTCAGGCCGCTCTGGCACTGATACGCTGAATGGTGGAATCGGCGACGATGTTTTGCGCGGGGCCGGTGGCGAAGATCGGATCGCCGGTAACGGCGGCCATGACCGCATCTTTGGCAACGATAACCGCGATGCGCTTTACGGGGGCGCAGGCGATGACACGCTAGATGGGGCGCAGGCTTCGGACCGCCTTTACGGTCAAGACGGCGATGATACGCTCGCCGGTGGCTCTGGCGCGGACACGCTGGTGGGCGGCGACGGCGATGACGCTATCCGCGGCGGGAAAGGCAACGATCAGATCAACGGAGGCGCGGGGGACGACACGCTTTCGGGCGGCGTTGCCCGGGACACCTTTATCTTTGCGGACGGGTGGGGCGCGGACGTGGTAACAGATTTCAACGCCAACGCCCCAGCAGAGCGGATCGACCTCGCCGCAGTTACCGCGATCACTGATTTCGACGACTTAGCGCGCGATCACATGGTCCAGGTGGGCCAAGACGTGGTGATCACGGTGGGCACCGACAACATACGTCTTTTAGAAGTCAGCCTAGGCAAACTCGACGAAAGTGACTTCATCTTCTAAGCGCGCGGCGCTTTGCGGCGGCGCTGTCCCAAAGGCTGACGGTGTAGGCACGCAACGCCTCAAGCCCCGCCTGCATAGCTGACACGTCGCGGGCCTGTAGCCCGTTGGCGAGCTTTTCGTGGAACTCCACGATCAGTTCCCGAGACTGTTCTGTGAAGGTGATCATGTTCATGAGCGGCTGCACCGCCTCTACGGCGCCGGCCAACTGATAGCTGATCACCGGGTTCTGGGCAGCATCCACGAGCGCCCGGTGAAACGCCACGTCAGAGGCGCAAAACGCCTCGTCCGTCAGGCCTGGCGTGCCCTGGCGGGTGATCTCGGCGCGCATGGCGGCCAAATGGTCGGCGCTGCGCCGCATCGCTGAAAGGGCTAGGCACGACGCCTCAAGCGCGTAACGCGCCTCCAATGCGGTCTCAAAGCTCACTGCGTTCATCGACAAAAGCAGCGTGGACGTGGTGATTTGCTGGCCGTACGCCTCTTCAAATGACAGCCGGTTCACAAAAGCCCCGCCCGACGCGCCGCGCTGGGTGCGGATCAAGTTCTGGGCCGCCAGCCGTTTGAGCGCCTCGCGGACGGTGGGCCGCGACACCTGGAATTCTTCGCAGAGCTCCTGCTCTGATGGCAGCCGTTCGTCCACGATCAGCGTGCCCTCCACGATTGCATCGCGCACCGCCTGGGCGATCTGGGCCGAAAGCTCCCTGTCCTGATTAAGGGTTGTCTTCATTTTACTAATTGTCAGACATTTGGTTTTCCCCTACCACCGTGGTCGCAAATTACCCCCCAGGCAAGAGGCCCTATGTCCGCCACGCTCCGCACCATGTTATGGCTCGCGTTTTTTGGCGCGATCCTTTTTTCCTGGTGGATGATGTATGGGATGGCCACCCAAATGGGCCTAAACCTTTACGGGGTACAGGTCGGGCCTATGGACATGATGGGCATGCCGCCCATGAACAGTCTGGCCATGCTGACGCCTATGTGGGCGATCATGATGGTGGCGATGATGGGCCCGACATTCGTCGGCACAATGACCACCTACGAGGCGCTGATCCGGTCCGCAAACGGCAGCCGGGCGGGATGGCTGGGCGTGATCGTGGGCTATTTCGCTGTTTGGGTGGCCTTTGCTCTGGCCATTTCTTTGACGCAGGCGGGCCTGATGCGGCTGGGCTGGCTGGATATGTTCGGCCAGGCGGTGACGCTATGGGGGACGGCGGCACTTTTGGTTGTGGTGGGCATATACCAGTTCACCTGGATCAAAGACGTCTGCCACGGGGTTTGCCTGGCCCCGATGCAGTATTTCTTAGGCAATTGGCGGCCTGGGCCCCTGGGCGGGGCGCGCATGGGTCTTGGGCTGGGCACGTATTGCACGGCTTGTTGCTGGGGCTATATGGCGCTCGGGTTTGCGGGCGGGGCAATGAACCTGTTGTGGATGGGCCTGGCGACCGTACTTATGGTCCTGGAAAAACTGCCTCAGGTGGCGCACTATGTGGTGAAGCCGACTGGGGTCACGTTGATCCTGGGGGGATTGGTCGTGGCCGCCCGGGCCGTCGGTTTTTGGTAGGGAGGCGAAATGGCATCCGAAAATAAGGCAACCCGCGACCGCATCGAGGTGATGCAGCGGCTCGACAATCGCATGATCCCCACGCGGCGCCGCAAAGAGCCGGCGGATTGGAAGCTAAAAGGGGAGCTGTTCCTCAATTGCTCTTGCGACGTCTTTTGCCCCTGCGTGGTGTCGCTGGGCAAGCATTC
This sequence comes from Pseudomonadota bacterium, assembly GCA_039026255.1. Lineage (GTDB taxonomy): Bacteria > Pseudomonadota > Alphaproteobacteria > Rhodobacterales > Rhodobacteraceae > Amylibacter. The sequence continues at coordinate 3,700 of JBCCMR010000159.1, read as the reverse complement.
GCCCACCTTAGGCTACTGCCACGCCTGGATGGCTATCCGCATCGACGAGGGCCATTTTGAAGGCGAAGATATCAGTGGCCTGAACGTGGCTCTCCTGGTGGATATCCCAGGCAAGATGGCCGACGGCGACTGGAAGGTGGCCGCCTACGTGGATGAACGGTCAACCCAGAAAGCCTACGACGGGCTTCTGAAGATTTTCTCTGGGTCCGCGGGGGGGACGACCGGGCTATTTACTATGCTGGTAAGCACCATCATCCACGCCGAACGTACCAAGGTTGATATCGAAACCGACGGCCGTTTCCGGCGCATCAATGTCGGGCGCAAAATCCAAGGCGAGATCGAAACCCTGGGCGGGCTCGACCCGGATCAGGCAGTGGTTGTGTCCAACACCAAATACTGGATGGGCCCCGATGTGATCGTGGCCCAGGGCACCCGCTCGCGGCTACGCGATCACGGGCGCGTCTGGGACTTCGGCGGAAAATCGGCCGAGATCTGCCCCATTGACTGGTCCGGCCCCTAAATCCTTTTGTACGCCGCCCGGGCCGACCTTTTACCCCGCGAAAACCCACGAAGGAGCGCCATGACCCCCGCCATAACCGCGGATTGGATGCGTATGATGGCGCGCTACAACGCCTGGCAAAACGCCTGGTTTCTAGACGTTTGCGAAACCCTTGACCCGGCCGAACTTACCCGCGATCGGGGCGCGTTTTTTGAGTCCATCCTTGGCACTCTTTCGCATCTTTTGTGGGGGGATGCGCTTTGGATGTCGCGCTTCGACGGGGGCGCTGCACCCGAAGGCGGCATTGCTACTTCGCCGCGGCTCTTCCCCGATTGGCCCACCTTCGCCCCGGCCCGGCGCACCATGGACGCGCGCATCCTGGACTGGACGGCCACGCTTGACGATAACGCCTGCGCAGGCGATTTAAGTTGGTTTTCAGGCGCCATGGGCCGCGACGTGACCAAATCGCGCTCGCTGGTGTTCACTCACTTCTTCAACCACCAAACCCACCACCGGGGCCAGGTCCACGGGATGCTGACCGCCACGGGGGTGACCACCTCTGATACGGACCTATTCTTTTTGCCAGACGACCCTTCAAAGGAGACGCCATGACCTTCAAAGCCCTCATCGTGGACAAAGCCGAAGACGGCAAAACCGCGGCTGCCGTGAAAGAGATCGGGCTCGACGATCTGCCGGAAGGCAACGTTACGGTCGCGGTGGATTATTCTACCGTCAACTACAAAGACGGGCTTTGCGTGGGTCCGGGTGGTGGGCTAGTGCGCAAATACCCCCATGTGCCGGGCATTGATTTTGCAGGCACCGTGGAAGCGTCGGACGACCCGCGCTACAAGGACGGCGACAAGGTTGTCCTGACCGGTTGGCGTGTGGGCGAGGCGCATTGGGGCGGCTACGCGCAAAAGGCGCGCGTAAATGCGGATTGGCTTGTGCCCTTGCCGGAAGGGCTCGACACGCGCCAGGCCATGGCAGTGGGCACGGCCGGTTTTACGGCGATGCTGGCGATTATGGCGCTCGAAGATCACGGGTTGGCGCCCCACAAAGGTGAGGTGCTGGTAACTGGCGCCGCAGGCGGCGTCGGCTCAGTCGCCACCGCAATCCTGGCCAAGCTGGGCTACGAGGTGGCCGGTGTCACCGGGCGCCCGGAAACCGAATACTATCTGACCGATTTGGGCGCCAAACGCATTGTCCCCCGGGACGAAATCAATGAGACCACCAAACGCCCGCTTGAGTCCGAGACCTGGGCAGGCTGCGTTGATGCAGTGGGCGGCGCCATGCTTGTGCGTGTGCTAGGGCAGATGAAATACGGCGGCTCCGTCGCGGCGGTGGGGCTTGCGGGGGGCGCCGGGCTGCCAGCGACCGTGATCCCCTTCCTTTTGCGGGCCGTGAACCTTTTGGGCATCGACAGCGTAATGCAGCCCTACGAAAACCGTCTGCGGGCCTGGGAACGCATTGCCCAGGACCTGCCTATGGATAAGCTCGACGCTATGGTGGTGCCCGCGACGTTGGGCGATCTGCCGGCGCTTGGGGCCGACATCCTAAAGGGCCAGGTCAAAGGCCGCGTGGTCGTTGACGTCAACGCCTGACGCCAGCCCCAAAGGCGCCTTTACAGTGGGGTTATGGTACGGCGGGCAACATGATCTGTCGGCCGTGGGGCAGGGCGCCCGGTCTCAGCTGGGTTCAAAACGCGTCAACCCTAGCGCTTCAAACTCGGCGTCGCGTTCGCGAGACATAAGCCAGTCTGCAAAAGCCAGCGCCCCTGCGTTTGCCCTGGGGTGACAGCAAAGTGCCATGTCGACATGCACTTCCAGGTCCCAAGGGCACACAGCCACCGGGCGCACGCCACTGATCGGCGCGATATTGGTAAGCGGCAGCACCGCAAGGTCCACGGCACCAGCCAAGAGTTCCCGCATCGGTTCGCCTCCCTTGAGCGGCACCACGCGGTTTTGCGTCTCTTCAGTTAACTGGAGACGGTCCAAGAGCCGCGCAAAAGTACCGCCGCTTGTCCCGTCCTCGGTGACGCCGATCCGTTTCGCGCGGCGAAGCGCGTCTGCAATTCCCGTCTCTTCCCTGACTACTGCCCCGCCTTCGCCCCGAACGCCAAAGGCCAGGGGTGACCTGCCAAGGGCACGTACCGGTCCCCGGGCTTCGGGTTCAACTTCTTCTAAATGCCAGGGGTTCGACGCCGCAACTGACCAGGCTGCCCCGCTCTCAAGAAAGGCTGGAACCTCCGGGTTGAGCATCACCGAGAGCTCTAACCGGTGGCCGGTGGCGCATTCGAAGGCGGGGCCGGTCCTTTCGATGACATCGAGCAAGGCGACTGGCGTCACAAAATCGATGGTCCAAGTCACGGCGTTTCCTTCATAGTGGCCAGGCTACAGTACCGCCGCTAACGCGCGGCTCAATGCGGTGATAGCAACCGAAGGACACGCCAGCTAAATTTTATGGTCTTCCCCGTAGCGGGTATACTCCGGTTCGATGAGTAGAAGTTGCAACAGACACCGAACGCACCTAATGGCGTTGCCGGTCAGAGGTGCCAAAGAGCTTGGGATGAACGATCTACATCCCGTAGGCATCAGAGGACATTTCAACGCAGTTTAGCAGGCCCAAGCCCTGCACACGGGAATGGCCACGCAATGCAACCGCCGCAGCAATGGGATCCTGACCGCGTGCAATTTTTGCTTTCGCGGGCATGTATTGTGTCTTTTTACCGCAGATAAAGTGTAGGTTTGGTGCAACACCTAAACGTTAGGCGTTTCTGGTCAGCACGGCGGCAAGGGTATGGCGTCTATAGAAGTCATCGCAGCCTTCAGGGCCGGGTCGGTTCGCATATTCCTGCGGTGTGGGGTCATCAGTCGGATCTCCAGCGGAATAGAAAAGCGATCCGCGAGCACGTGACGCAACACGCCTGCTCGAATGAACTCCGCTGCACAAAGATCTAGACACCCTGTTACCCCCAATCCCTCAACCGCTAGGGTAAGCTGGGCCGAAGGATGCGAGACCGCAACTGCCTTAGGGCAGGCGACGACAGCGATGGGATTGGTGAGCCGGTATTTAAAAGGGGGCTTTCGCTCAGTGCCGACAATTGCGGTAAGCTCAGCAATACGCTCGACCGTGTTCGCGTCTTTTTCAGAAATCAGCCCGGCGCTTGCCACAAGTATCGCGTTTGCCCTCCCGACCCATATC
>JBCCMR010000158.1:0-7627 GCA_039026255.1 Pseudomonadota bacterium | reverse complement strand
CTTTTTTGGCCACCATATTCATGCCGCCACAGTACCCACAACCGCTCCGGCGATCGCCCTAGGTCTGCCCACCGCTAACCACACCTGATTTCAGGCCGTTATCGTCGGCGATCCGCTTGATGACCACGTCGGCGGCGATGTCGCCCATGGCCTCAAAAAGCCCAGCGGCACTGCTTTGCAGGGACTGAATCGTAAGGATGTCAGGGGCATTCCAAACCCACTCCTCGGTCTGCAGCGATAGGGTGTACCGGGGCCCAAACCAGTCGATAGTGTTGCCTTGACCGCCTTCGGTAAACCCTGCCGCAGACAGATTATCGTCAATTCGGTTTTCGATGGTATTGACGTTGTTGTTGTTCAGATCGGCGGTGGGGATCACATCCACAGAGCCTGTGACCGTATTTCCGTTCAACCCGTCAAAAAGCGCCCGTTCATCGCCGAAGCGGTCCGCAAAGCTGCCGCCATTGGTGGCGACACCCATCGCCAAAAGCGCCTCTTCTTCATCGGTGAAGCGGTTGTTCCCCCCGCGGCCACCTTCGTTGGCCAAGTCCCCGGCGACTGCGGCCCAGTTCAATGCAAGGGCATCCGCCGCCGCGTCATCCATAAGCGTGCGCATCTCGGCCACAGTGAGGTTTTCAAGGCTGTTCGATGTCGTGGCGTACTGCGCGGCGTATTGCGCCAGCGTGTTGAGGTAGAACGCAACGTCGTCGGCCTCATAGGGCTCAAAAAAGGACAGGAAGGGATCGGTGTAGTTCTGAGAGGAATTGGTGACGCGGGCCATGGCAAAAGCTTTTCGAAGGATGGAAATTACACACGGTAGTTATCAGCAAATTCGAACCGGGATCAATCGCGCGCGGGCGGCAAATTCACGGTTTCACGAACTGCTTACGGGTTGATCACAAAACGCGGCGCGGGGCCCAGCGGGATTGGGCCAAGCGCCACTGTTCCGCGATCGAATCGCAGTGGCGCATCTATGGTTTCGGGGTTTCCGGAAAACTGGGCAATAAGACTGAGGCCACTTTCCACTGCGCCTGCGATACGTTCCGGCACAAGGTCGGCCGCAACCGCTAGGGCAAGCATGTCGCGCCAGTTTTGCGCGCGCACCGCGATCCGGCCCGTGGGCACACCCGCACGGTCAATGGTCAATTGCCCCGTCGCCTCAAACTCCATGGCGCCCCAGCGCGCACTCATTTCGCGCAGATTTAGGGAGGTCAGTTCAGGCTTACGCCCCTCTATCGCGCGGCGGTCCCAGGGGGCATCGAACCCCACAGTTGCGTCAAGTTTTACGGCTTCGAACACTTCTGGTAGGGGACTATCTTCACTTAGGATTAACTCCAGCACCCGCGCCGGACGCATATCAGTTGCCTGGAAAAACACATCATGGGCAAAAGCTGTCCCAGCGGTCTGACGGGTGGCAAGCTGTGCCTTGGCCATAGCCGACGACCAGTCTGCGCTCGACGAAAGCGCTAGGTCTTCCACGTCGAGCGTCACCGCGCTCAGCGCGAGGCCGCTATTGGGCTCGAACCGGACCGAGGCGCGCATGTCCCCGGCAGTAACCGTGATACGTTCCTGCGGGGAAGAAATGACCTGTTCTGGCGGCCAAACGGCGATCACGTGGTTTGGCTGATAGCTCAGCGCTAGAACCTGGAAAACGGGCGCCGCCCACGCCCAGCCGGACCGCGGATCCGCCAACTGAAGATCAGTAATGCGAGTGTCAAAGCGTGACGGATAACCGCGCACCGAAAGGTCACTAAAATCTGCAACCCACCCATCGGCGCGCCGCTCTTCGATCCAGACACCCAGGGCGCGTTCCTGGGCGGACGACCCAACAAACCAGTAGGCGGAGTAAAGCCCCGCCACGACAATGATAGCGATGGTCAAAAGACGCGCCATGGCTTTCCTTTCTTGGCTTTAGGCGCGATATAGCAGCGGATTGCGGCGGCTGGCAGGGGAAATACGGTGGGCCACGGGTTCTGGGTGTTCGGTTACGGATCTCTTCTATGGAACCCGGGGTTTGATTTCGATGACCGGGCCGTGGCGCGGCTTTGGGGCTTTCAAAGGTCTTTTTGCATGTGGTCTATCCACCACCGGGGGACGCCCGAGAACCCGGGGCTTGTGCTTGCGCTAGACCGCACGGATGGGGCATTTTGCGACGGCCTAGCCTTCCACGTACCGGCGCAAACGTCCGAAAAGACCCTGGACTATCTGCGGGACCGGGAACTTATCTCAAGCGCTTACGTGGAGGACCACCAAGAGATCAGCCTGCGTGATGGCCGCCAAGTGGAAAGCCTAGTCTATGTGGTGGACCCAACGCATAGTCAATATTGCGGGGGACTGTCACTCGAACGCCAGGCCCAGGTGATTGCCGGTGCCGTAGGCGGGCGCGGACCTAACCCTGACTATCTTTGGATGACAGCGCAACATTTGCACGACTTGGGTCTCGGCGACGACAACTTAGACTGGCTGGCAACGCGCGTTCGCGAGACCCTTGCGGCAGGCCAAACCACCTAAACCAATGCCCGTACCCCCCGCAGAAACCGGCCCGTTTTGAGTATTTTCGCAGAAATGAAGACTGGGGGCCCACCCGTGATTTAGGGCCCAGCTTAAGGGCTCGGATAGGTTGGTAGACGGCGCCAAATTGGCTGCGCATCACTTCTTCTTCTCTGTCCAAATACTTAAATCCCCATAGGCCGCCGCCGGGTGGGGCGTCTAAAAGCCCGGCGAAATCAGTGTCGGAAGTGGCGCATACCGGTAAAAACCATGGCAAGACCTGCTTCATCTGCTGCGGCAATAATATCGGCGTCACGGATCGACCCGCCCGGCTGGATGACTGCCGTGGCGCCTGCTTGCGCAGCAGACAAAAGACCGTCCGCAAAGGGAAAAAACGCATCCGAAGCCACGGCCGAACCTTGCGTTGGGATATGCGTCAGGCCGCAGGCCTCGGCCATGTCTTGGGCTTTGCGAGCGGCGATGCGGGCGCTATCGACGCGGCTCATTTGGCCTGCACCAATGCCAACGGTGCCACCTCCGCGGGCATAGACGATGGCATTTGACTTTACGTGTTTTGCCACACGCCAGGCAATCGCCATGTCTGCGGCCTCGGCTTTGGTTGGCGCGCGCTTTGTCACCACCTGCCAATCAACCCCGGTCACATGCCCCGCGTCGCGGTCTTGCACCAGGATCCCGCCTGCAACCTGGCGCAGGGTGGTGCCCGGCGCCCGGGCGTCCGGCACAGCACCCGTGGTCAAAAGCCGCAAATTAGGTTTGGCGGCAAAGACCTCTACCGCGTCGGGGTCCACCTCGGGGGCGATCACGACCTCGGTAAAGATCTCAGTAATGGCCAGCGCCGTTTCGCGGTCGAGCCGTCCATTAAGCGCCACGATCCCGCCGTAGGCGCTGGTGCGATCGCAGTCAAAGGCGCGGCGGTAGGCAACTTCGAACGTGGCGCCCGTTGCCAGGCCGGAGGGGTTGGCGTGTTTTATAATGGCCACCGCAGGGCCGTCGGCGGGATCAAATTCAGCCACAAGCTCAAAAGCGGCGTCGGTGTCGTTAATATTATTATAGCTGAGCGCTTTGCCCTGGTGCTGCGTGGCTGTGGCCACCCCCGGGCGGCCGCTGCCATCCCGGTAAAACGCTGCCGCCTGGTGGGGGTTTTCCCCGTAGCGCAGTTCACCGGCGAGGGTCGCCGCCCAGGTACGCTGCGGCGGGTTTCGCTGGCCTAGCTGCCCGGCCATCCAGGCGCTGACCGCGGTGTCATAGGCCGCAGTGTGAGCATAGGCGGCCTGAGCCAATCGCCGGCGCAGGGCCAGGTCTGTGCCACCGGCCCAAAGCGCATCCATAAGCGGCGTGTAATCAGTCGGGTCCACAACCACCGCGACGTGGGCGTGGTTTTTGGCCGCTGCGCGGATCATCGCCGGGCCACCGATATCTATCATTTCGATCACATCGGCAGGCGCCGCGCCAGCAGCCACAGTTGCCTCAAACGGGTAAAGGTTGATCACCGCCAGGTCGATTGGCGAGATGCCGTGGGTCTCCATCACGGCTTGGTGCCCTGGATTATCGCGCAGGGCCAAAAGGCCGCCGTGCACCCCCGGGTGAAGCGTTTTCACGCGGCCGTCCATTATCTCGGCCATGCCGGTCAAGTCCGAAACGTCGCGCACGGTCACGCCCGCATCGCGCAGGGCCCGGGCGGTGCCCCCGGTGGACACGATCTCGACCCCCGCTGCGGCAAGCGCATGGCCCAGGTCCGAAAGCCCGGTTTTGTCGGATACCGACAAAAGCGCCCGTTTAATCGCCACCTGGTCCGCCATGCCTTGCCGTCCTTCTCCACGCGACCCACCGGTCGCGTTTCACGTCGCCTGGCGGGTCATCACCCAGTTCACGGCGCCCTCATAATCCCAGACGCGCAGGGTGACCACCACTTGCGTGCCGTGGCGCGGCGTTAGGCGGTCGGGCTCAAAATATGTGGCGTCGCGAAGCATCATTTCGCCCGCTTCGGGGCGCAAAAGCCAGATTTCTCCTCCGGGCAGCCGAAGGCTTGCCACCGTGCCACCCAAATCAAGGCTAACTTCGACCTCCGGGTGGGCGCGAAAATAGATGCGCGCCACCAGATGATCGCGTTCCGTGCGGGCCAGGGCGTCGCGCACCCGTTCCTGATCGGTCGCAGTTGCCGCAAAAATCCGGTCGCGACCCTGAAGCTCCGCCCCTGAATGGACCAATGCCAGTTGCCTTTCGTGGACCATGCCGTGGGTGACCCGGTAGCCGTCATGGCTGGCCAAAAGTGCCAGCCCATGTTCGTTGGCGTCCCGTTTCAGCGTCACCCTCCGGGGACCCGTCACAAGGCGTTGCCCAAAACTTGCGCCTATAAGCCCATCGGCAATGAAGCGAGCTGACGATAACCGATTAAGGACGAGCGTATTGTGGGCAGCGGTAGCGCGCACCGCGCGTGCAGCCCGAGCGCCAAAGCCCGCAGCGGGACCCATGTTCACAAGGACCGGCACCGCGCCGGAAGACATCTCAAAGCCAAGTGTGCTGGCGTGAGCCCGTTCGGCAGCAACCCGCGGGTCCGGCACGCGGGCCGTATCGGCGACAACGGTGGTGCGCCCCGCGGTGAGTCGGGCAAAGCCCATGGCGCCCTCGGCGCGGGCAGCGCTGCTGATACCGGCGTCGGCCAAGGCGTGATCAATGCGTTCCGCAAGACCGCCATCACCCCCGTGGAAGCGGGCCATGCGCCCATCGCCCAGGCGAAGGGCCCGAATGGCGGGCGCCATGCGTTCCAAAGCGCGCAATATCTGCGGGTCGAGCGGATGGCCTTCGGCACTGACCGTCTGGTTGACCCAGCTAAGCGCCGTAAATGCATGCATCAGCGCTTCGGGGTTGCGACTGCGCAAACCGCCGTCTTCGGCCACCTCGCGGGCGCATTCCCGACCGAGCGCTGACAGGGCTGGGCCAAGGAGGCCGCGCTGCCCCTCCAGCGCAAGCCCCGCATAGGCCATACCGGTCAACGCTTCGATCCGCGGCAGGCCGGGCCGCGCGGCGCGCCAGCGCAGGGACAGGAACCGCGCCTGGCGGCCCAGGCTGCGGAAATAGGCGCGGCTGTCGTCGGCGGAGCGGCGGTTGAGGATCAGCACCGCATGGTGGATCCAGCGTACCATGCGGCGCCCAGTAACATCGGCACGCCAGGCCAATCCCGCCGGCGGGGCGGCAATCCAGGTAAAGACCCAGTCCTGAGCCACCTGGCGGGCTTTGGGAGTGTCGAGGGCGGCCAGATCGTCGAGCCAGGCAAAGCCATGGCCTGCGCTTTGATCAGGGGCGCCAGTACCGCCGGGGAGCGCCCAGGGCGGGCCTTTGTGTTCGACCACGGCCCCGTCGACGAGGTATTTGCCCTCCACCAGGCGGGCGCCCGCCCCCGGTGCCCCGTAGGACCGCGGTCCTGGAGAGGACACAAAGCCTGTGGCTCTGGGACCCAGGGCCGCGCGACCGCGGGCAAGCCGGTCGGCGACCGCACCGAGCCCTGACGACGCCCAAACCGCCGCCGCCGCCGGTGTCCACCAAAGACGCCTAACCCTGCTCATAACCCCCCGCGTAACCGCAGTTTTGCCTGATTCTATCCAGGCCAAGGTGGCAAGTCACGCCCCCTAGCACCGGGAGCTTTCAGCGCAAGCTTTGGGATTTTGAGTATTTGGACAAAGAAGAAGTGGGACCCAAGTGGCCCAAGGGCAGATCGTTGACTGGGGTATAGGCCAGCGCATGGGGGCATGCAGACACGCCGGATCGTCGACGCGACGCCGATTAGAACACCAAGGTGATGACCTGCACTGGGTGTTTATGCGGCGGACCCTGCTGCCCCGGAGCCGCCCCTAGAAGCGATCAAGGAGACGTTCTAAGTAATCGAGTTCGAGTTCCGGGCGGGTACGATCGCCGGATCGCCGTCGGATTTCGTCAAGCACATCGCGAGAGCGGCGATAGGCTTCTTCCCCTGGGACAAGCTGTTCGTTGGTGCCGATTTCGCCCCGTTCGCTGAGCGGACGGCCAAGCGGGTCGCGGTCAGATTGGCCCGGGCGCCCGGCCTGCTGGCCTTGTTGGCCTTGGGATTGGCCTTGGGCCTGGCGCTGGGCCTCATTCAACTGACGCATACCTTCGCGCAGCGCCTCCATCGCATCCGCTTGGCGGTCTAGCGCCTCGGCCCGGTCGCCCTGTTCCAGGCTTTCCTCGGCGCGGCCCATCTGACGTTCCGCTTCATCCAGTTGGTCGCCGAAGCCATCGCCCCCTTCGACGCCATTTTGATCAAACATGCGCCGCTGTTCGCTGAGCATTTCGCGCAAGGCGCGCTGGCGTTCGGCTAATTCTTGCTGGGTCATACCCTGCCCTTGACCCTGGCCCGGCTGTTGACCGGGCTGCGGGCGGCCTGCCTGACCCTGCCCGGGTTGGTTTTGCCCGCCGGGCTGGTTTTGACCTTGCTGCTGACCTTGGCCCTTCTGCTGACCGGGCTGCTGACCCGGCTGTTGCTGGCCTTGCTGTTGCCCTTGCTGCTGGCCCTGCTGACGCTGCCGGCGAAATTCTTCTTGTAGTTGGCGGAAGGTTTCGTCGGCCAGGTCCTGCTGTTCGCGCAGGGTGTCGCCCAGGCCTTCCATCGCCTCGTTCTGCTGGCCCTGGCCATTTTGGCCTTCGGTCACCTGGAGATTTTCCATCATCTGCTGAAGCTGGCGCATCAATTCTTGCGCTTCTTCCATGCGGCCCTGCTCCATAAGTTCTTGGATGCGGTCCATCATCTCTTGCAGTTGGTTCTGGCTGAGCTCCTGGTTTTGGCCGCCATGGTTCTGGGCGTTTTGGTTTTCACCGTTGCGCCGCTGTTCTTGGGCCAGTTGACGGATGTAGTCGTTGGTGGCGCGCCGCAGTTCATCCATGAGCTGTTGGATTTCGTCCTGGGTAGCACCGTTGCGCATGGCCTCGGCTAGGCGTTCTTGCGCGCGGCGCAGCCGCTCGCGGGCGTCGCCCAGGTCCCCGTCCTCGATCAGAAGGGCTGCCTGCCAGAGCAGGTCCGCCAGTTCGTCGCGCACCTCGGGGGTGAGCCCGCCGAGCTGATATTCCATACGCCGGATTGCCGTGCGCACCATCAGATACGCCTTTT
>JBCCMR010000157.1:0-7660 GCA_039026255.1 Pseudomonadota bacterium | reverse complement strand
GGAAAATTTGTCATGCAGACAGGTTATCCGCAGAGTTATCCACAGATTTCGTGGAGTGTATTTTCTTGTGTGGGTCTGGGTTTCAGTGCAGCGCGGTGCCCGAATCGACTAGGGTCGGGGCGATGACCGACATGCCCGACGAATCGTCCCGCGATATCACCAAAGGCGCCGCGCCGCCGGTCGGTGCTGGGGTTATCGCGGGCTATTTGCGCACGCTCGACGGGTCCCCGGGTGTTTATCGGATGCTCGATACCCAAAGCCGGGTTCTTTACGTGGGCAAGGCACGAAATCTGAAGAATCGGGTTTCGAACTATGCGCGCGGCAACGCCCATGCCCCGCACATCTATCGAGTGATCGCCGAGACGGCGTCGATGATGTTTCTGACCACTAAGACAGAAACCGAAGCGCTGCTTCTGGAACAGAACCTCATCAAGCAGTTGAAGCCCAAGTACAACGTGCTCCTGCGGGACGACAAATCCTTCCCCTATATATTTATTTCATCCGAACATGACTTCCCCCGCTTAGAAAAACATCGCGGCGCAAAGACCCGAAAGGGCCGCTATTACGGTCCATTTGCCAGCGCGGGGGCCGTTAACCGCACGCTGAATACGCTGCAAAAGGTATTTTTGCTCAGAACCTGTTCGGACCGCGAAGTGGAAGCGGGTGACCGGCCCTGTCTGAACTATCACATGAAGCGGTGCGCGGGCCCCTGTGGGAGCCGGATCAGCAAAGAGGATTACGCTAAGCTAGTCGCCGAGGCGGACGATTTTCTCCAGGGCAAGTCGACCAAAGTGCAGGCGCAATTGGCTGAGCAGATGCAGGCGGCGTCCAAAACGATGGAATTTGAGCGTGCAGCGGCGTTGCGAGACAGGATTCGGGCGTTGACGCAGGTGCAATCGGTGCAGGGGATCAACCCCCAAGGCGTGCGCGAGGCGGATGTGATTGCGCTCCATATGGATGGGGGACAGGCCTGCGTTCAGGTCTTTTTCATCCGCGCAAACCAGAACTGGGGCAATCGCGATTACTATCCGCGCGTGCCGGGGTCGAATTCTGCCGAAGAGGTCATGCAAGCCTTCTTGGGGCAGTTTTACGGTGATCGAGAACCGCCCCGGGCCGTGATCTTGTCCCACGATGTGGAGGATCGCGAAATCGTGGCGGAAGCGCTGTCCGGTAAGGCCGAGCGGAAGGTCATGATGCTGGTTCCCCAGCGCGGCGAAAAGGCAGAACTTGTGGCCAATGCGGCCCGCAATGCCCGCGAAAGCCTAGCCCGCAAAATGGCCGAAAGCGCCACACAAGCGAAGCTTTTGCGCGGGCTGGGGGACGCGTTTGATCTGCCTGAGCCGCCCAAGCGGGTAGAGGTCTACGACAACAGCCACATCCAAGGCACTGCAGCTGTGGGGGCCATGATCGTGGCTGGGCCGGACGGGCTCGATAAAAGTCAGTATCGCAAGTTCAATATCAAGGGCGATGATCTGACCCCGGGCGACGATTTTGGCATGATGAAAGAGGTGCTAACGCGTCGGTTCAAGCGGCTGATGCGAGAGGACCCGGACAGGGAAAACGCTACCTGGCCGGACCTTTTGTTGATCGACGGCGGAAAGGGCCAAGTCAGCGCCGTGCGTGAGATCATGGAGACCTTGGGTGTTGGCGACATCCCGATGGTGGGGGTGGCCAAAGGCATCGACCGGGATGCGGGCAAAGAAGAGTTTCACCGTACCGGGCAGCCAGTGAAGGCCCTGCGCCACAACGACCCGGTGCTTTATTTCGTGCAGCGCCTGCGGGACGAAGCGCACCGCTTTGCCATTGGCACCCACCGGGCCAAACGTACCAAGCAGACGTTTGCCAATCCCCTGGACGAAGTGCCCGGCGTGGGCTCTACACGCAAACGCGCGCTTTTGGCCCATTTCGGCAGCGCCAAAGCGGTAACCCGCGCTGGGCTGGCGGATCTTAAAGCAGTGGACGGGATCTCAGAAAACCTGGCGCAGGCTATCTACGCCCATTTCCACGAAGGCGGGTGACGCTCACAGGGTCGTGGGCCGGCAATAGAGCGCGGGTTCTTGCCAGCCCAGGCGTGCGACCGTAAAGACGCACGATGCGGTGGACCGTTCCCAATATCCTGACAGTGATGCGGTTGGCGGCAGCGCCCGGCGTGGCGCTGATGTTTCTTTACTTCACCCGCCCCTGGGCAGACTGGTTTGCGCTGGTGCTCTTTGTGCTGGCGGCCATCACCGACTTTCTAGACGGATACCTGGCGCGGGCGTGGAAGCAGGAAAGTCGCTTTGGCGCGATGCTTGACCCCATCGCCGACAAGGCCATGGTTGTGATTGCGCTTTTGGTCATCGTCGGGCTTTCGGCGGCAGAGCGGCAGGTCATGGACCCCTGGATCCTTTTGCCTGCGACAGTCATCCTGTTCCGAGAGGTTTTTGTAAGCGGTTTACGAGAGTACCTTGGCGCGGCGGCTGGGGAATTGAAAGTCACCACGCTGGCAAAATACAAAACTACCGTGCAGATGGTGGCAATCGCGGTGCTTTTTGCCAAAGGCGTCTTTGAGCATTGGTATCTGAACATGGTCCAAGGGATGGATGAGGCCACCTATTACGGCGTCTTGTCGGGGGACATCGAAGACGTGAACGGCCTAGTCGAGGTAGCACAGATGATGAACGGGACCTGGACCGTGGGTGTTGTGCTCTTGTGGATTGCGGCGCTTTTGACGGCAGTGACGGGTTGGGACTATTTCGCCAAGGCGCGCCCCTACTTGCGGGACCCGGGCGCATGAAGCTCCGCGTGGTTTATTTCGCCTGGGTGCGGGAACGGATTGGCTTGCCAGGCGAGGATGTTGAGACGCAGGCTCCCACGGTGGCGGGTTTGGTGGACGAGCTTGCCGCGCGAGAACCGCGCTATGCGGCGGCATTCCAGGACATGACGGCGGTACGCGTAGCCGTAGACCAGCGTCTGACGGTGCTTGATGCGCCCTTGGCGGGCGTGCGGGAAGTGGCGTTCTTTCCGCCGATGACCGGGGGCTAAGGGCGTCCGGTGTTCGGGGACAACCCTCAGGCTGGCACTTTTTCGGTGCGCGTTGGTCCCGCGGATTTTGACCCGGGCCGAGAGGTCGCGTCCTTGGAGGCAAAGATCGCTGGCGCGGGCGCCCTGGTGACTTTCCAAGGAATTGTGCGCGGGGACGCGACGCTTGTTGCCCTGGAGATTGAGCATTATCCGGCTATGACCGATGCCGCGCTGTCCGAAATTGCTGCCCATGCAGGGGCCCGCTGGCCGCTGGCAGGCGTGCGCATTGTGCATCGGGTGGGACGTCTGGGCGCCGGGGACCGTATTATGATGGTAGCCACGGCGTCGCGCCACCGCCGGGAGGCCTTCGAAGCGGCGGAGTTCCTAATGGATTATCTGAAGTCTCGGGCGCCGTTCTGGAAAAAAGAACACTTTGCCGACGGCACCGCCCGCTGGGTGGAAGCGCGCGACGAGGATGAGGCCGCCCTGGGCCGCTGGGGGGCTGACATCTGAGCGCCCCAGATGCCACGGCTGTTTTGCGGCGGTCGGGTGATTTTGAGTATTTACCCAGACAAGAATGGGCATCGGGTGCTTGGTTTGCGAACCTCATGCGCAATCTGGACTGGCGTGTCCGGCTGCGCCACAGAAAAGCGTGAGCGCCCGTGTAAACCGATCTGGGGTTTAGTTTTTGCCCACGTCGCTTTCGTAGTGACGGCGGGTTTCCACGCTCGGAAGCGTTTCAAATTGGGCCATCAGCACGTGGGGATACCAGGTGCTGCGGATGCCTTCAAAACCTGGCAAACGCTGTAGGATGCCGGAGGTGGTTTGCGCGCAATGGGCGTCAAGGGACGGGCCGTTGTTGAAGGCCAACTGCATGGCCATTTCGGCCACCTGAGGTGTGACGTAGATGCGCTGGCTGACCACGTGGTGGGTGTTGCGGGCGTGCCAACTGTCGTATTGCGCAAGAAGTGCCGGGGTCATGCCGAAGACCACGTCGTTGCGTTCCGGGGCAGTGGAGTGGCGCCAACGACCGGCAGGGTCCCAAAGAACCAGTTGCGAGCCATTGATCAGAAGAGAAGAATGCCCGCCCCGGCCTGTCGTGTTTGATACCATGGTTTTAAGTTCCAGGTACGGCTGCTCCCCGGTCACAATCCGGGCCTGTTCAACGGCTGTATCGGGCGCCCAGACCGATTGCCCACCGCACGCGGCCAAAACGAATGCCGATGTCAGCACCGCTAGCGTTCTTAATCGTTTCATGGCGCCCCCTCCCCTTCGGGCATGAAGCCTGATCAGACGTTCACAAACGCCAAAAACACTAAAACACCGATAGAGATGGCGCTGATACGGATGCTCCAATCGATGAAAAGCTGGAAGGTTTTTTCCTGCTCTTTGATATTCATTTTGCCGTGCTCGTGCTCGGACATGACCTATCGCCTCACTGGTGGGTTTCCCCGCTGGTGTGGCGGAAAATGCGGGTCTTTGCAACGGCTAGACGAGTTGTCGCGGCGCAAAGGCGCGGTGTTTAGCGGGCCTTGTGCCCGGCTAGCCTCCGGGTCGCTAGTCAGGGGCTGTCTTTGCGATCAAGCTCAGCTGCGAGGTGAAAGCCGATGCGCCGGGGCGCGGCAATGCCTGGCCCTTTCGGGGCAGCAACAAGCATCACATTCAGTTGGCTTACGTGTTGGATAAGCTGGGTTTTTGCGCCTTCGGGGTCTTCCCCGTAAAATGTAATCACATCGGGATCAAAAAAGCCCATGCCCTGGATGCGAAGGCTGCCCACGTCACCACCAGTATAGCCGAGAGCGACTTCATGATCGGCATCGAGGGTTTCTTCGAACTTTTGGATGTACATCACAATCCGTTCATAAGCCCATTCCGCCGGGGATTTCTGGGCCACGTCGCGGGGCCCCTTGCCCGATGTGCGTCGTCGTTCAGTCTGCGGCTCCCCGGCCGGGTCGATCTGCACGGCGTAGAGTTCTGCCAGGGCGGCAGCTTCGGCGGCCTCAGCCGTTGTTTTGATTGCGCTAGCGGAGTCCTCGGTCACGATGCGTTCTCCTGCGGTGCGGCCACGGGCGCAGTTTCGGCGCTGGTAAGGGAATAGACCAAAGCGCCGTCGTCGCGGCGGGTCCTGTTCAGCTCACCCCGGTGCCACAGGTGGTTAAGGTGCGCCACCGCCTCCACCAGGGCGAGCCCGTATTCCCCGCCGGTGATCTGCCGCTTGAAGAGCGGCTTGAAGCAGTCCGCGGCGGTTTGGGGTTGGGCCAGGTGCTGGCGTAGCCGGTCAAGGGCGCTGTGGTGATTTTCGATCAGTTGCGCCATGCGCGCCGGCAGACCGGTGAAAGGGCGCTGGTGGCCCGGTAGGACCAGGTGACGGTCTTCGGCAAGCGCAGCGAAGCGGTCGCAGGCCGCAAGCCAACCGGCAAGGGGGTCGGCCTGAGGTTCGGTAGCGTAAACCCCGATATTAGGGGATATGCCCGGTAATATCTGGTCACCCGCAATCACCAGGTCGTCGTCGCGGGACCACAGCGTGATATGATCCGGGGCGTGGCCGTTGCCAAGCCGCACGTCCCAGTCCCGTCCCCCAGCACGTAGCACATCCCCTTCGATCACTGCAGTAAAGCCAAGCGGCATCGCATGCACGATATCGGCATAATTGAAAGGCCGTTCACTGGTGCGTTCCTTTAAAAAATCAGGCGCCATGCCTGCTGATTTGTAGAATTCAACCGTTTCGGCGGGCCATTGGCTTTGTTCGTCAAGGGTTAGCATCCGGGCAAAGAGCCAGGACGTGCGCGTAGTCCAAAATGCGGCACCCCGGGCCTGGAGCCATCCTACCATGCCCACATGGTCCGGATGGTGGTGGGTGGCGATGACCCGCGTGATGGGTTTGCCGCCTAGGGGACCCTGAAGGATGGTCTCCCAGGTGGTGCGCATGCGTTTGGAATGAAATCCAGTGTCGATGACCGTCCAGCCTTCGCCGTCGTCCAGGGCGTAGACGTTGACGTGGTCAAGTTTCATGGGCAGCGGCAACCGAAGCCAAAGCACGCCAGGCGCCACCTCGATCGCTTCGCCCTCGGGCGGGGATGTATCGAAAGGAAATCTAAGCGGGGCAGTCATGGGTTAACCCGGCCTTTGCATTGGAAAGGCCGCGCGCTAAAGGGCACCGACCGCGTAGACTGCAGCATTACGCCGCAGCGGACCGTGCGGCAACCGAAACGGAGCGTCACAGGATCGACCTTGGCTAAGCTTTACTACGAACCCCAAGACGCCGCGGCGGTGCTGGCGGGCGGTGGGCTTTTGGCATTTGGTACAGAGACCGTTTACGGCTTGGGGGCGGATGCCCGTGACGGCGGGGCGGTGGCGCGGATTTTTGCCGCGAAAGGGCGACCGCAGTTCAATCCGCTCATCATACATGTGTTCGACCGCGAAGAGGCGGGGCGCATCGCTACCTTTAGTGCCGCGGCGGATAGGTTGTCGGCGCGTTTTTGGCCGGGTCCGCTGACACTGATTTTGCCGCTGCGTCCCGGTCACGGGCTGTCGCCGCTTGTGTCGGCGGGCCTGCCTACGGTTGCTGTACGTGTGCCTGCGCACCCGGGCGCACAAGCGCTTTTGCGGGCCTTCGGGGGCCCGGTTGCGGCCCCGTCGGCGAACCCATCGGGACGCATCAGCCCCACGCGAGCCGTCCATGTCATGGCGAGTCTGGGCGACCGGATCGACGGGGTTTTGGAGGGTGGAGCGGCCACGGTGGGACTGGAAAGCACAATCGTGGTGCCAGGGCCGCCGCCAATCCTGGCCCGCGCCGGGGGTGTTGCCGAGGTGGCTTTGGCTGCTGCCCTAGGTCAGCCGCTGGGACGGCCCGAGGTGGGCGCAGCCGTGACCGCCCCGGGCCAGCTTCTAAGCCACTACGCGCCGGCGGCAGCCCTGCGCATGGATGCCAATGCGCCGCGTTCTGGGGAATTTATGATCGGGTTTGGGCCAGTGGCGGGGGATATCACCCTGTCAAAGGTGGGAGACTTGATCGAAGCGGCAGCGACGCTTTTTGATGCGCTGCATACCGCAGATGCCACAAGACGCCCCATTGCCGTGGCACCGATACCGGAAGTCGGTCTTGGGCAGGCAATCAACGATCGCCTGCGCCGCGCCGCTGCGGGTTAAGCCCGCTCAGAATACTCCATGGTTTCAGTGTTGACGACGATGTCTTCGTCCTGCCCCACAAAAGGTGGCACCATAACGCGCACCCCGTTATCGAGCATTGCAGGTTTGAAACTATTTGCGGCGGTTTGGCCTTTTACCACCGGTTCGGTCTCAACGATCTTACAGATCACTTTTTGCGGTAGTGTCGCTGATAAGGCTTCGGCTTCGTAGTACTCAATCTGTACGGTCATACCGTCTTGCAGAAAGGGGCGCCGTTCGCCCAGGATATCAGCGGGCAATTCGATTTGCTCATAGCTCTCGTTGTCCATGAACACGAGCATGCCGTCGCTTTCGTAAAGGAACTGCTGGTCTTTTTGCTCAAGCCGCACGCGCTCCACTTTGTCTGCGCTGCGAAAGCGTTCGTTGAGCTTTGACCCGTTGCGTAGGTTCTTTAGCTCCACTTGGGCGAAAGCGCCGCCTTTTCCGGGCTTTACGTGGTCCACCTTGACCGCGATCCAAAGCCCGGCAT
>JBCCMR010000156.1:0-7667 GCA_039026255.1 Pseudomonadota bacterium | reverse complement strand
GCACCTCCTTCACCGAGCCGAGCTTCATGCCCGGCGCCATCGAGCTGATATACGGGATTGCCGGCGGCGAAGACGCGTTCCGGGCGCGACCCTTCATATCGAACACCAACTGCTTTGTGGTCCCGCCCATGAAGTTTGCCACAGAAAGCTGCGAGGTAATGGAAGCCGCGATCCGCGCAGGCATGCCGATCCTGCTTTTGTCGGCGGGCCAGGCCGGGGCGACCGCGCCGGCGCCCATCGCCGGCGCCATCGTGCAGGCGGTGGCCGAATGCCTAGCGGGTCTCACCTATGTGAACGCCATGGTACCGGGACACCCGGCAGTTTTTGGCACCTGGCCATTTGTTTCTGACCTACGCACCGGTGCCATGTCCGGCGGGTCAGGCGAACAGGCGCTTTTGACAGCGGGCTGCGCGCAGATGCATCAGTATTACGGGCTACCTGGCGGGGCCGCGGCGGGTATCGCAGACGCAAAAATGCCCGACATGCAAGCAGGTTACGAACAAGCCATGTCGAACGTGATGGCCGGGCTCGCTGGGCTCAACATGGTCTACGAGGCCGCGGGCATGCACGCCTCTCTTTTGGGCTTTTGCCTGGAATCGTTAATCGTTGGAGACGACCTTCTGGGCCAGGCAATGCGCTGCGTGCGCGGGATCGAAGTGAATGAGGACACGGTCTCGCTCGACGTGATCCGCCAGACCTGCCTGGAGGGTCCGGGCCACTACCTGGGCTCTGATCAGACGCTTGGGCTGATGCAGACCGAGTACATCTACCCGGTGATCGGTGATCGCACATCACCCAAGGAATGGGCCGAACGGGGCAAACCCAACCTCATCGAAAGCGCCATCAAACGCAAAAACGAGATTCTGGGGCGGCCGTCGAAGGCCGCGTTTGACCCCGAACTTGACGCGCGGCTGCGGGAGCTTGTGAAAATCCACCTGCCCCGCTGAGCGGGCGCGGAGCCACGCGGGCGGACACCGGGCGCGCAGGTGCGCGACCGGGGCGGCGCCACCCTGACCCGGATGGCGCCGTAGCCGCCCCCGCTTGTCATCGGCGCCGCTTGGGGTCAGGGTCGGGCTAGGACGACCCCGGGGACCCCATGAGCCGTTTCTTCGCCAAAACCGATGAATCGCTGCCGATCATGCTGTTGCGCGCGCGTGAGGCGCTGATGCGCCGCATCCGCCCCTACCTTTTGGAACACGACCTAAGCGAACAGCAGTGGCGCGTTCTGCGGGTCCTGGACGAGGCGGGCCCCCTGGAGCCCACCGAACTGGGCGAACGCTGCGTAGTGCTGACGCCGTCGCTGACGCGCATCCTGGCCCACCTGGACCGCCGCGCCATGATCCGCCGCGAACCGCACCCCACCGACAAGCGCAAACAGATCATCCACCTCACCGACACCGGCGCCGAGGTCATCGCGCAAATCGCCCCGCGCGCCCGGGTGGTCTACCAGGAATTGGAAGAAGCCTTCGGCCGCCCGCAGATGAACAACCTTCTCAACAAGCTCAGCAAGCTCGCCGATTTTTAGGCGGCGCCCTCCGCACCTGCAGGCCCGGGTCGCGCCAGCACCAGCGCCCGGGCGCATTCGGTGATCGCGTCATAGGCCATCATCACGTCCGCGCGGGTGCAGTCAAACTGCCCGGCGGTGAAGCGGATCAGATAGCGCCCCTGGTGTACGGTCTGCGTGAGATAGACGCGCCCGTCATCGTTCACCGCCTGGATCAACGCCGCCGTTGCCGCGTCCGCGTCCTGGCCGGGCGGCGCATACTGGAATGTGAAAAGCGCTAGCGCGGGCTCGGTTGTGATTTGGAAATCGGGCGCAGCGCGCAGCCGCTCGCAAAGTTCCACCGTCCAGGCCACATGGTTGCGGATACGCTCCCGCAACCCGTCAAGCCCGTAAGCCCGGATCAAAAACCACAGCTTCAGCGCCCGGAATCGCCGCCCCAAGGGCACGGTCCATTCGTTGAAATTCACCACGTCCTGGGCCTGGGGCGTTTCCAGGTAGGACGGGCGCAGGCCCATGGTGCGCCGCTGCACATCGGGGTCCCGCAGGAACTGCACTGCGCAGTCGAAGTTAGCGCCAAGCCACTTGTGCGGGTTAAAGACAATGCTGTCGCAACGCTCGGCGCCCGCCCAGACATCGCGGAACTCGGGGCAGATCATCGCCGACCCGGCCCAGGCGGCGTCGAGATGGGTGTAAAGACCGGCTTCCTCAGCAATATCGAGGCAAGGCGGCAGCGCATCGCAGGCGCCGATTGCCGTGCCGCCCGTAGCCAGGATCAGACCCGCGGGCGTCCACCCCGCCGACCGGTCGTCGGCGATGGCCTGACGCAGGGCGGCGGGGTCCATCCGGTGGCGATCATCGGTCGGCAGCTTGACTAAGTTTTCCTGGCCAATGCCCGCCACCCAGATGGCTTTGTCGATAGACGAATGCACCTCTGAGGACGCGTAGATGCGTAGCCGCGGCCCCTGAGCCAGCCCCCGGTCGTTGCCCGCAAAGTCAAGCGCCGTCTCGCGCATGGTTAGCACCGCCGAGAGCGTCGCCGACGAGGCGCTGTCCTGGATTACGCCGCGAAACCCCTCTGGCAAAGCCAGCGCCTGGCGCAGCCAGTCGATCATGACAATTTCCATTTCGGTCGCTGCGGGTGAGGTCTGCCAGAGCATGCACTGGCTGGCGATAGCGTTCGTTAACTGCTCGGCGATCATGCTCGCCGGGGCGGCGTTTGAGTTGAAATAGGCGAAGAAGCGCGGGTGCTGCCAATGGGTGATACCGTCGGGCACGATGCGCGCGAAGTCGTCCAGAATCTCGTCCATGGGAACAGCCGCGTCGGGCGGCGTATCGGGAAGCCGGGCGGCAATCTCTCCGGGGGCTGTTTGGGCGCGGACAGGTTTGGCGTGAAGCGATGCGAAATGCTCTTCGATCCAGTCGGTCGCGACTTCGGTCCACTTGCGGTATTCGGCGTATTTCATCGGGGCTCCTGGATGGGCGTGCGGAGGCGGTCATTTGGGCCATCGCGCAGGCCGTAACGCGGTCGCTAACAAGTTAATCGCCGGCCCCCGGCCATGACAACACTGCCTGGGAAAAGCCGCGCGCAATCTCGGCAGCGTCCCCGGTGTCAGGCGTATCAAACACCGCGGCCCAATCAAGCCTCGGTTCGACCTGGGTCAACACGTCCCGCAAATGACGGTTTTCGGTTGCGGCGATCTCGCACGCGGCTTTGACGCGGCTACGGGCCTCAGCTAGGCCCACGGACGCCGCCCAATGAAAACTTGCTGCCTCAGCATAGGTTAGCCCTTGGGCCGCGTCCAGCGGTGCCCGCAGGCGCACCGCATCGGCGCTAAGGTCGCCCATCAGCGCCTCGGCCCGGGCAAGCGCCGCCCCAGTGGTCACGACCATCCCCGGCAGAGCAAGCATTTCGGCCCCCCAGGCGCGGCCATCCCGTTCAAACGCCTG
Organism: Pseudomonadota bacterium; assembly: GCA_039026255.1. Classification (GTDB taxonomy): domain Bacteria; phylum Pseudomonadota; class Alphaproteobacteria; order Rhodobacterales; family Rhodobacteraceae; genus Amylibacter. Next base: position 4,216 of record JBCCMR010000156.1, on the reverse strand, counting down.
GGCCGGGGTTTGGACCGCGGGCACAAGCGCCTGGCCATGGGCCGCAAGAGCGCCCAGAGTTTCGGCTCCGGTGGGGTTTGACTTGTGAGGCATGGTCGACGACCCGCCCGCAGCCCCGGCACGCAAGCCTTCCCCGAGAAGCGCTGACAAAAGAAGGTCTTGGGCGATCTTGGCCAGGGCCGCGAGAAGCGTGCCACACCAGCCTGCAAGCGTCCGTACCCCGTCGCGCGCCGTGTGCCAAGGCACCGGCGGTAAGGTGAGCCCCAAGTCGCGGGCCATGGCCTGGGCCACTGCGGACCCCTGCCCCCGAAGCGCCGCATTATTGCCGGATGCCCCGGCCAGGGAAAGCTGCGCCACCCTGGGGCTAAGCGTGCGAAGCGCTTCGCGGGTCTCTAGCAGCGGCGCCCCCCAGGTGGCGATCCGCGCGCCCAGCGTGGTAGGCGTGGCGATCTGCCAGCGGGTCCGCGCGGCAATGACGGTCTGGGCGTGGACATCGGCCAGGCGGCCAAGGTGACCGAGCAGCGCATCTAAACGAGCATCCAGCAGCTCAAGAACTCGGCGCAAGCGCAGGCTAAGCCCGGTATCTTGAATGTCTTGACTTGTGGCGCCCCAATGAACCCACCCGCTGTGATCAGGGGCGGCCATGGCATCGCGAAATGCCGCCACCAACGCGGGCACAGCGACGCCGTCACGGGCCGTGCGTTCTGCCAGGGCGGCCGGGTCAATAAGCACGTCACGGCTTGCCCGGTGGATGGCCTGGGCCGCCAGTTCCGGGATGATCCCTAGTTCGCCTTCCGCCCGCGCCAACGCCCCTTCGACCAGGAGCATCGCCCGAAGCTCTGCGCTATCGGTGAAAAAACCCTGCAGTTCCGCATCGCCATAAAGCGCTCCCCAAAGCCCCGAGTCCGCCAGTGAAATCGCCATACTGCCCCCTTTAGTTCAATGAACACGAGCGGCCCTGCCCCGGCAAGGGAGAAGCTTTAGCGCCCGCCCGTGGCCCCTAGATGGCGGCGCGCAGACGGGCCAGGGCCGACTGAAACCGCGCCGCAATCGTGTCGCGCGCCGGGTGACGGCCTTGGGCCACAACCTCACGTCCTGCGGACCAGAGCGTGTCAACCGAACCGACTAGTCCCTGACCCGGCGCCAAAGACACCAGGTCAGCTAGGGAGCCTGGGGTAATCTGCCCGCCATTGCGGCCCAATGCTTGGGCCGATCCGTCCGCCACGCTGGCATAGACAGCTTCCGACGTTTCCGTTGGGCCTAGGGCGCTGCCCAGAAGCGAAGACACGGTCACTTCGGATGTCGGGCCCGCGCCAAGCCCTGTTCCCAATGCAAAACGACCGCCCAGGGCGCGATATGCAGGACCATCGAAGGGGCCCCAGCCCGCGCAGGCCTCTAACATCGGGCAGGACCCAGCCACGGCCCCCGACGCGGCCAAACCCGCCGTTTCGGCAGGGGTCATGGCCGTGGCATGCAAAAGGCACCAGCGTTCGTCGACGCCGATGAGGTTCAAAAGCCACTCCACTGGCCTCGCCCCATAGGCGCCAAGCCCGTCTGTCACATCCCGCCCGTGCCGTGCGATCGGCAAATGGATCGGTCCGTCTGGTACCGCGTCGATGAGGTCTGACAGGTCATCCGTCCAGGTGGCGGATAGGCTTTCAACTCCCATACCTACCCGGCTGTCTTTGGGTAGGCCCTGGCACGCATCGCGGGCGCAATCCAGAAGCGCCAGGTAGCTGTCGGGGTCACAGGCAAATGGCGCGTCCGCAGGGGTCAGTGGGGCTTGAGACGGGCCGCCATAGCTGCGCAAAACCGGCAAAAGGGTTAGGCCCACCCCGGTCAGCGCAGCGGCGGCAGTAATGGCTGCGGCCCCGTCAGCCCCGTAGGCCTTCGGTCGGCTGCCTGCCCCGTGATGGTGGCGATGAAAGGCACCAACAGCAGCAAAGCCTGCTTCTAGGGCAGTCACCTGGGCATGGGCCGCAGCGGCCTCTTGATCGTCCGGCGTCAGGTACTTGCCCAGGGCCGCTTCCACTTGCCGCCAGGCGGCGCTGGCAGGCGCCGCGTCCGGGGCCAAAGCAGCGAAGAATGGCGCGCAGGGATCGGCATGCACATCACCCAGGGCCGGCAAAAGACGCGCCACCCGCACGTCGCCCGGTGCCGCTGTGTCTCTTTCAATCATCGCGATCTGCGCGCCAGAAAGCGTGACCCGCACGTTTGGCGCCCAACCCCCGGGCAAAAGCGCTTGTTCAGCGTGGATAGCGATGGGCATAGGCAGGTCCCGACGCGGCTTCGGTGGCTGCCCGCGACTTAGCCCGCAGCGGCTTGGACAGCAACGACGGCGGGTCCTGTCAAGCGGCGGCGCCGCCTTTGGACCCGCGTTCGATCGACCCCGGCGTCCCGGCCCCGACCGGTGTCGCATTGGTTTTTGTTGCGGCAAATTCAGGCAGGAAGTCTGGAACGATCTGGTCGCGCACCGCGTCGTCTGTCCAATAACCGATGTGACCTGCGGCATCTACGGCGCGGTTCTCGGGCCACGCCTTAAGCCCCTGAACCTCTGTGCCTACGAAGTCATCGGTTCGATAGATATTACGCCAAGGGCCGATGCCTACCTGGTCCGCGTCGCTAATGGTGTAATCGGCCGGAAAGTAGGTGCCGTACAAGTGCCAAACCGGGGAGCCCATCGTGACCAGTGCCGGTTCTGGCCCTCCAGCCCCGCGGCTCCGCCCCTGGCGCAGGGCCTCAAACGCCACAAGCGTGCCCTGACTGTGGGACACCACAAGCACCGCGTCATAGGTGCCCGAGCCGATCAAATTGCGGTGGACTGTTGAAAACCGCACCAGGATGCGCGCGCGCAACGGGTAGGTAGGCGCTGTGGCATCGGCGCGGTTCACAAACCAGATAACGATGTCCTTGGCGATCCCCAGCCCCGCTGCGAACTGATCGCGCAGTGCAACAGCAAGCGCCGCAACCCCGGCTGCGGCCAGGATTGAGTGTTTGAAAAGCGTATCGTGAAATTCCCAGAACGGCCAGTTTCGTACCGGGGTCCACCTAAGCTGCGTATATCCCTCCGGCCCCAGGACAAGCGATAGGACCGGGTCCGCGAACTGGCGCAACCCGATCAGAAGTGCCCCCACCAGCAACACAAGAACCGAGGCCACCAGCGTCCAACGTACCACCATCGACACCACCATACGCGGCACCGGATCGCTCGCCGAGCCCGCTACACTCCCTTTGGTGCGACGCTTCCAGGCCAGCCGCACGCCCAGTGTCGCTACAAGCGAAATCACCAACAGGATCAGCGCGCCCCAGACCCAGACCGCCAGGGCGATGGCCTGGTCTACGGTGATGCGAAAATCGTTGTCAAAGCTGGGCACCACGGCCACCAGCGTCCCCGCCGCCGACACCCAGACCACCACCGCCACAAACATCCAAAGCACCAGCATCAGCCCGCAGGCAGCTGGGTAAAGCGCGAGTTCGCGAGTTTTCGGGCGTCTTAGCCCGCGAAAGATCTGCGCGCCGCCAAGGGCAAGTACAATCAGCACGCTTAGCGTCCAAGTTGCACCAGTCGCGGTGATCAGCGAGCCCGCGTACCAAAACGTTAGGCATTCGTCCTTGGCGTTGATGACCCCGTCCGGGCAGCGTCCCATGTCCATAAAGGTTAGCGCCCCCAAAAGTTGGTGCGTCGCGGGATCCGAGATAAGCGGCAAAATAAGCATCGTACCTGCGATCAAAACGGCTAGCCCTGCGGCCATAAAGCCTTGCCCGCGCCAAAACATGCGCTTCAGCGTGCTGTCTTCGGGGCCAGGCCCAAAGCGCGCAGCAAACCCCATGGCCGCCGCCACGATGCCCAGCGCCACCGTCCCTGCGTGACCAAAGTCGTGGGTCCCCAGACCCATCATCTCCAACAGCACAATCCCAGCCAGTGCGCCCGCAAAAACTAGGTTTAGCGCCGTAATCGGCCCATGGAGGAGCCGCACAAAGATCATCGCCCCGTACGCTGACCAGTGCCCACCCGGGCGCGCGGCGTCGGACCCATGCACCTGGCGGATGTTTTCACGCACGATGTGACCCATCCCCATGATCAATTGGAAAAGCGAGATCAGCCAGCGGATTTGGCCGTTGTCGCCGCGAGCCAGATCGCCCCAGTAGACCTCGGCCTTAGGACCGTTATAGTTACGGCCGCCGTTTACCGGGGCTTCGATCAAGAGCTTCTCCG